>NZ_SZWX01000017.1:0-170247 GCF_005280975.1 Citrobacter sp. wls716 | reverse complement strand
AATCCCGCTCCGGCGGGGTTTTTGCTTTGTGTGGCGTAGCCCACAGGAAGTCATCATTCTGTCCGTTGTAACATAAATTATGTTCTCTCCTTTGAATTGCCATCTTCTACTTTATTCATATCAGAAATACCCGTTTTTGGCGTGATAAACAGGGTGTCTTTAAATTACTCATGATCTTTAACATTAAAGCAATACCATCAACAAAAAATTACATTATTAATAAATGATCGTCGTGATTTTTTTCTGATTATTTTAGTGTCGCCTTTTCTTTATTCAGGTCGAATAAAAGGGGACAGAGTCAATTACTAATAAAATGGTTAAAAAGTGAGCGGAAAAACCGCTCAAAAAAAATTGATTCATTATTATTTTTGATTGTTGTCACAATAATGGACATTTCTATTCATAACAATGACCCACGAATTCAGTACGAATTTCCACTTATTGCAAAATTTTAAATTAATAGGAAACCATTATGGGAACAGTAAGCTCAGGCTCTGCTCATAAAATGGGAGTCATTGCCCTAACGTTAGTGACTGCATCAAATATGATGGGGTCTGGCGTATTTATGTTGCCAACTAATCTCGCAGGCATAGGCTCCATCTCAATATGGGGATGGGTATTTACCATCATCGGTGTTATTGCACTTGCATTAGTTTTCGCTAAAACCAGTTTAATTACACCTCGTACCGGCGGTATCGTTGCTTATGCCAGTGATGCCTTCGGCCCATTCATTGGGTTTCAGACAACAATGTGCTATTGGATCAGCGCATGGGTAGGTAACGTTGCATTATTGGTCGCAGGTGTCGGCTATCTCAGTTTCTTTTTCCCGGAGCTTAAAAATCCAACTTACGGTTGTATTGCCGCAATTATTATTCTGTGGGCATTTGTTTTCCTTGCTAGTTTTGGTGCCAAAGTTGCGGGGCGGGCACAATCCTTTACCGCAACCTGCGGGTTAATCGTAATATTAGGCGTAGGATTTATTGGGTGGTTCTGGTTTAACCCGTCGCTCTATACTGAAGTTTATAATGGAACGGGACATAGTGATTCCTCGGCAATTATTTCTGCTGCGTCGATTGCGCTATGGGGCTTCCTTGGTATTGAATCTGCAGTCGTTTCTACCGGTCAGGTCGAAGATCCAGAACGCACGGTTCCTCGGGCTACCGTTATGGGGTTATTAATCGCTTCCGTATGCTATGTTGGTAGCTGCACCGTTATTATGGGGTTGGTACCACATAATGTTCTGGTAGATTCAGCCGCACCTTTTGCTGATGCCGCACGCTATATGTTCGGTAATACGGCAGGGAACATTGCTTCCGCACTGAGCATCATTGCCTGCTTTGGCTCAATTTCAGGTTGGTTGATACTTCAGTCAGAAGGCCCGCGCGCAGGTGCTCAACAAGGACTTTTCCCGAAATTCTTTGAAGAAACCAACAAGCAAGATGTCCCGATGAAAAGCCTCGTTTTTACCGGTGTATTAATGAGTATTGTCTTGCTTCTGACGGCATCTCCGAATCTGGCGAAACAATTCCAGGCTGTAATCTTAATGTCGGTATTTGCTTCACTTCTGCCATATATGTACGCCCTGATTTCGCTTCCAATTATCCTTGTTTCAAAGAAAGCCAATCGTGGAAGATCGTTTATGTTTTACTGCACGTTGGTTGTTATTGGCATGATTTACTGCATTTTTGCTTTGCTTGGTTCTGGCAGCGACTCCATATTCTGGGGCATCTTGATGATGATGGTAACCATTCCATTGTTCTCATTTGTTGCTGCCGGGCGTAGTAAGAAAGGTCAGGATATTCTTTATTTAGATAAACGTATCTAAACGTATCCAACTGTATTGGTTTTATCCACGGGAGTTTAAAATGACATTATCTATTGTCGATCAGAATAAGCTCGATGCTTTTTGGTCATATTGCGTAAAAAATCAGTATTTTAATATAGGTTATCCGGAGTCAGCCGACTTCGATTACACGATACTGGAACGGTTTATGCGTTTCTCCATAAATAATTGTGGTGACTGGGGGGAGTATTGCAATTATTTGCTGAACTCGTTTGATTTTGAAAAAGAAGTAATGGAGTATTTCGCCAGTATTTTCAAAATCCCATTTGAAGAAAGCTGGGGCTACGTTACCAATGGGGGAACTGAAGGTAATATGTTTGGCTGCTATCTGGGGCGTGAACTGTTTCCAGAAGGTACGCTTTATTACTCGAAAGATACTCATTATTCCGTTGCGAAAATTGTTAAGTTGTTGCGTATTAAATCAAGTCTGGTGGAATCACAGCCGAATGGTGAGATGGACTATGATGATTTGATTCGTAAAATCCAACGCGATAACGAAGAACATCCGATTATTTTTGCAAATATCGGCACAACCGTTCGTGGCGCTATTGATAATATTGCTGAGATCCAACAACGGATTGGTCAACTGGGTATCAAACGTGACGATTATTATCTACACGCTGATGCTGCGTTGAGCGGTATGATTTTGCCGTTTGTGAACGATCCGCAGCCTTTTAACTTCGCTGATGGTATTGATTCTATTGGCGTTTCAGGCCACAAAATGATTGGTTCGCCTATTCCCTGCGGCATCGTGGTAGCGAAAAGGAAAAACGTTGATCGGATTTCTGTCGAAATTGATTACATCTCTGCACACGATAAAACCATTTCTGGTTCTCGTAATGGCCATACACCGCTAATGATGTGGGAAGCTATTCGCAGCCATTCCTGGAGCGACTGGCAACGCCGCATTGAACATAGCCTGAATATGGCGCAGTACGCAGTCGATCGCTTACAGGCTGCTGGTATTGATGCCTGGCGCAATAAAAACTCTATTACCGTGGTTTTCCCTTGTCCGTCAGAAGCCGTCTGGAAGAAGCACTGTCTGGCCACCTCCGGTGACATCGCTCACCTGATTACCACTGCGCACCACCTTGACTCCAGCAAGATTGATGAGCTGATTGACGATGTGATTGCTGACCTGAACCAGCAGGCCGCATGAAGAAAGGGCAGTGATAATCATCACTGCCCTCAGGGGCGGCGCAACCGATGCCGAGACCAATCATTATCGGTTGCGTCTATCAGGCTCTGTTCTTACAGAGCCTTCAACGAGATTAACGCTTTACCGATGGGTTGTAACGACAAACTTTGGCCCTGGACATGCGCGGGAGGAGTCCCGTTCATCTCACTATGATCTATTAAATGAGGACTGGCATGGATAAATGTTGCGCGAAGACAAACCAAATGGGTCTGCTTGCGCTGACCATGATGACAGCATCAAATATGATGGGTAGCGGTGTGTTTATGCTGCCTGCCACGCTTGCGAGAATAGGTTCAATCTCTGTCTGGGGATGGGGACTCGCGTTTTTAGCGATTGCTGCCCTGGCACTCATTTTCTGCAAAATGAGTGAGTTATTTCCGCGCAATGGCGGCATCATAGCCAGTATTTCTGCCAGCTTTGGCCCCTTTATCGGCCTACAAATGACATTGTTCTATTGGTTGTCAACGTGGATTGGCAACTGCGCGCTGCTGTTAGCCGGCGTGGGATATCTCTCTTTCTTCTTCCCGGTATTACACAACCCACTTTATGGTACGACAGCATGCATTGTGCTGCTTTGGTGCTCTGTTCTTTGGGGATTACGTGGAGCGAAACGGGTTGGCTATATGCAAATGTTCACGGGCAGCTGCATGGTGCTGGTGATCCTCAGCATCGGCGTCATGGGCTGGGGACATTTTGACGTTGCGCGTTATCAGGCAGCCTGGAATCTTAGTGGCGTCAGTGATCATCAGGCAATCATTAACGCGGCAACTATCTCATTATGGGGTTTTCTGGGCATTGAATCTGCATCTGTCTCGTTTAGCCAAGTGAAAAACCCACGCCGCACAATACCTCTGGCCACCTTGTTAGGGCTGGGGCTCGCTGGGTTATGTTATGCCAGTTCAACCAATGTCATGATGGGGCTACTCCCCCATGATGTGCTGATGAACTCCTCCTCTCCTTTTGCCGACAGCGCAAAAGCAATGTGGGGAAGTACGGTTGGAGCGATTATTTCAGCCATGGTCGTTATCGCTTGCCTCGGGGCGATGCCTGGTTGGCAAATCCTGCAAACTGAAGTGCCCAGGGCTGCGGCGGAAGATAATTTACTCCCTGCTTTTTTTGCCCGTACTAACCGCCATGGTGTTCCCTGGTGTGGGTTGATTTTTACTGCAGCGCTGATGACTGCGCTCCTGCTATTCACATTGTCGCCAAATCTGCAGAACCAGTTCCAGAGCGTGATTACATTGGCCATCTCTGCCAGCTTACTCCCCTATGCATTTGCTGCAGTATCACTGCCGGTCATGATAGTTGTTCATCGCCGGGGAGGTGATGCCAGTTTCTGGAGTTATTGCTGCCTCAGCCTGGTTGCGTTGAGCTTTATTGCACTGGCGCTAATGACAGAGAGTGCCTCTACCGTGGTATGGGGCATTATTTTACAGATGATCACCATCCCTCTTTACCTTCTTTATGTTGCCCGGCGCCATCGTCTGAACAAGGGTGTCCCGCAGCACAATTTGACTGAACAATCTTTTTCTTTATTAAGCAAGGAGTTGTCATGAGCAAAATTCAGGCTATACGAGGTATGCGCGATGTGCTGCCTGACGAAACACCAATGTGGCAGTGGCTGGAGCGTAAATTTCATCAAATGGCGTTTCGTTATGGATACCAGGAAATGCGTCTGCCGCTCCTGGAGCCCGTTGCGCTCTTTGAACGTGCGGTGGGTGAAGCGACCGATATCGTCTCAAAAGAAATGTACGATTTTACCGATAAAAGCGGTGAGCATATTACCTTGCGTCCGGAAGGGACCAGCGGATGTATGCGTGCGGTCCTGGAAAATAACATGTGTTACAACAAGTCACAGCGTTTGTGGTATCAGGGACCGATGTTTCGTTACGAGCGACCGCAAAAAGGGCGGTTACGCCAGTTCACGCAGTTTGGCGTCGAAGCCTTCGGAATGTCCGGTGCCGATGTTGATGCTGAACTGATCTTTATGGTGCGCGATCTATTTGAAGATTTAGGCATATCACAGAACGTCCGGCTGGAAATTAACTCATTAGGGACGCCGGAAGAACGCCAGGCACATCGCAGGGAACTGGTGAGTTGGTTTACTCAACATAGAGACTTGTTGGACGAAGACAGCATCAAGCGTCTGGACGTAAACCCTCTGCGTATCCTCGATAGTAAAAACCCTGAAATGCAAGAAATGATAGAGAACGCACCTCGTTTACTGGATTTTCTGGAGGATGATTCACAGCGGCATTTCAATACGTTGCGGACTCTGCTCGACAATGCCGATATAACCTATCACATTAACCCACGCTTGGTGCGCGGGTTGGATTACTATTCACGCACTGTTTTTGAATGGATTACCGATGATTTAGGTTCTCAGGGGACAGTCTGCGGTGGTGGTCGTTATGATGGTCTGGCTGAGTTATTTAATGGTAAGAAATTGCCCGCCTGTGGGTTTGCCATAGGTATCGAACGATTGTTGCTTCTGCTGCAGACTGTTTATGACGGTCTGAATCCTCAGTGGCAATTCCATCCTGACGTTGTGATTACCAGCGAGCTGGAGGATGGGGGCATACAGGTGCAAGTGCTGGCTTGCGCGCTTCGTCGAGACTTGCCTGGTTTGCGTGTCCTCACTGATTGTAGCGGTACCAAACTTAAACGACAGCATCAAAATGCCCTTAAGAGCGGTTGTCGTTTTATTCTGACCATTAATGCTGATCAACAAATTCGTCTTTGGGATTTACAAAATAACCAGCAAAATCTACTAGCGATTCAAGATATTGCATTACGACTTGATGAGCTTAACCAGAAATAAGTGAACTGGGCTATCAAAAGGGCATCTTGTTGTCTTTTGGTAGCTCCTGTAAGATTCTCTAGAAATCCTAATATATTAACAGACGTGGCTTATGCACTAATAAAAAACACTATTTAGCCAACTTAAATATTATTTAAACATTATTCCTATGCCACGAAAAAACCGATTATTTATCGATGGAATTCCTCACCTCGTGCAATTGTGCGGGCATAATGATGAAACTATTTTTAAAGGTGAAGAAGATTACCAGTATTTTTATCAATGCGTCGACACTGCAATGAGTATCTATGCGGTAAGATTACATGCGTATTCACTTTCATCAAAGAAAATATTTTTATTTCTGTCCGCTCCTGATAAAGAATGCCTCGGGCGTTTTATGCAATATATCGCCAAAGGTTACACCCACTACTTCAACCACCGTCACCAACGCCATGGCACGCTTTGGGATAGTCGATACAATTGCTGCCCCGTCGAACCCAACGCCTATTTCTTACTGACAAAAAAATACGTTGAATGCCATTGCGTGGATGAAACTCCGCATCATAGTTTTGCTGATTCCCCCGAAGTGCGGATCACTCCCCACGAAGAGTACCTGCGCCTCGGAGAAAATGCGGCGCAGCGTTCCGGTGCCTACCAGCGCTTTTGCCTGGGGATGATTGTTCCGGCAGTCATTACGCGTATTGAGTCATCACTGGCGCAAAACTGCCTACTGGCAACGACACCTTACTCTCAGTCGCTGGAAGAAAAATATCAGCGGAATCTGCGGCCACGAAAAAGTGGTCGTCCACGTAAGCATTACCAGAACCCCGCCGCGGACTGGGAGTGGCTGGAAAAAAAAGCGGAGTATTTATTGCAGCAGTATTGCTACAAGGAGATCCGCATGCCGCTTCTTGAAAGGCTGGAAGAAAACGCTACGAGGTCTTTTTCCGGTGAAAGTGATGAGCTAATGCTTAATCATCAGGCGTTATTTCGCGGTGATGGAACGATGGGCTGTCTACGGCTTTTATCGCAATATCAGAATTTACAAATTGGCACACGATTATGGTATCTGGGGGCAATGTTCCGCCGTCAGAACCAGCAGAACATCAGCCAATTTCATCAATTGGGCGTGGAAGCGTTTGGCTATCCAGATATTGGCATTGAGATTGAACTCATTTCCTTACAGTACGATTTTTTCAAATCGCTACAACTGTTGCCGTTTGTCGAACTCAAAATCAATACATTAGGCAATGTCGAAGAGTTCACTCAATTTCGCCGTCACTTGCAGCAATACTATCAGCCGCTGGCATCACTGCTTAATGCCAGGCAGTTAGCTTGCCTGGAGCAACATCCTGAGCGCTTACTGAGTGATAAAGATAATTTGATGCTGCGCCTGGCAGAAAAGGCGCCGCAACTTGAAGCATGCCTGTCATTACAATCCCGTCAGCGTTTTACGCACCTTTGCGACTCACTGACTGCACTGAATATCCCTTTTACCCACGATAAAAATCTCTTCCCCGTAAATGACTATAACGACCAGCTTTTTGAATGGTATGCGGATTCGTTGCATCACAATAAATTACTGTGTCGGGGCGGGCGTTACGACAATAGCGCCAGTCGGCTAATTGGGCATCCTGTCTCTGCATGCGGCTTCGCTTTCATGCTGGAACCGATTATGCAGTTGCTTACCGCTACGAAAAAAAGCAGCGATTATGCTAAGCATGTCGATGTTGTCATCATACCCAGCCAGGAACGGGCACGGGATCAGGCAATACTACTTGGCCGCCGGCTCAGGCGTAATTTCCCGCATTTGAGCATTGTCAATGACTGCTCCACGCTACGCTTATCGACCCGGCAGAAGAACGCGCAACGCCAGGGAGCACGTTTTATTTTGCTTATAGACGGCAGCGACAATGAGGTCACTTTTTGTGATGAAGAAAACCATTGCTGGGTGCAAATCCCCCTTCATGAAGTGACAGCGCATTTAAGTATGGCGTTAATGATGTAACCCGGTGGCTCGCAATGAGAAGTGGCATTCCCTTTATTGAAGGGGATAACGTTCTTTATCTGGTAAAAGGTACTGGTGGATATTTCCCGTTTTGTGACAACCAACACAAAACGCTGTGCGATACGTTTTTCTCGAGAATAAATGAACGCAATCGATCGCCATCACAAAATTACTCGCTGATAAATCGTACAAAACCAGTGTTAATATAATGTTGCATATGATAATTTTATGTATGATTTGGTTTAAATATTAATAAATGCAATGTTTCTTTACAAACAAATAAGGCGAAAAAATGTGATGCATGGCGTTATTTATTCATGGTTACAATTAAAATATAATTAAATTTGATAAGTTGCTTATTAAATTTAAGCATCATTTTGCCGGATAATTGCTCTGTAATTGATTGAAATATAGCCTTTCACGATTTTTGGAAATAGCGGGAAAAACAGGTGTGTTATTGCCATAAAATTCCGTTATCCCCCCATCTTTTTTTGATTAAAGTCAGGTTAAAGTGAGATCGTGTTTTTATAATTTGTTGATTATAAAGAGTTTTATTGTTTAATAATAATCTTACAAAATGTAAGTGAAGGGGATTTGTGAGTGGTCGCACATATCCTCGATTGCTTAATTTGGTACACTTCCTGCCGTCAACAAAGTAATTAACGCAGGTCGATATGAATACTATTACTCTCCCTAAAACACAGCATTTAGTGGTCTTTCAGGAAGTCATTAGAAGTGGTTCTATCGGCTCGGCTGCAAAAGAATTAGGTTTAACTCAACCCGCTGTCAGCAAAATCATTAACGATGTTGAGGCTTATTTTGGCATTGAGTTAGTCGTACGTAAAAATACCGGTGTGACACTGACCCAGGCAGGTCAGGTGATGCTTTCATGGTCTGAATCCATTACCCGCGAAATGAAAAACATGGTTGATGAGATGAACAGCATGACCAGCAACGCGGTCGTTGATGTGTCGTTTGGCTTCCCTTCACTGATCGCCTTTACCATCATGTCCGGCATGATAAAAAAATTTAAAGAGGTGTTCCCGAAAGCGCAGGTTTCCATGTATGAGGCTCAGCTCTCCTCTTTCTTACCTGCGGTACGCGATGGGCGTCTGGATTTCGCCATTGGTACGCTGAGCGATGAGATGAAACTGCAGGACCTCCATGTTGAGCCGCTTTTTGAGTCAGAGTTTATTCTGGTGGCCAGTAAGTCCCGAACATGCACCGGCATCACCTCGCTGAGCGCGTTGAAAAACGAACAGTGGGTGTTGCCACAAACGAATATGGGTTACTACAGCGAACTTCTCACCACGTTACAAAATAATGGCATCAGCAGTGAAAACATCGTTAAAACAGACTCCGTTGTCACGATTTATAATCTTGTTCTCAATGCTGATTTCTTAACAGTAATTCCCTGTGATATGACCGCCCCATTTGGTTCAGACCAGTTTATTACTATCCCGGTAGAAGAAGCCTTACCGGTTGCACGTTATGCCGCCGTTTGGTCTAAAAATTATCGAATAAAAAAAGCAGCATCTATTTTGGTTGAATTAGCCAAAGAATATTCATCATATAATTCTTGTAGGCGAAAGCAATTAATTGAAATTGATTAAAGATTGAACTTGTTTTAATGAGAAATTAACGCCATCGGTCTATATCAGACGTTGGTCACGGCTATCTATTTACTTTAATACCCAGGTAAGAGGTTCTAATGCACATTACATACGATCTCCCAGTTGCAATTGAAGATATCCTCGAAGCGAAAAAAAGACTGGCGGGGAAAATTTATAAAACGGGAATGCCTCGCTCTAACTATTTTAGTGAACGTTGCAAAGGGGAAATTTTCCTCAAGTTTGAAAACATGCAGCGTACCGGTTCATTTAAAATCCGTGGCGCTTTTAACAAGCTCAGTTCCTTAACTGAAGCAGAAAGAATGAAGGGCGTGGTGGCGTGTTCTGCGGGTAACCATGCACAGGGCGTTTCTCTCTCCTGCGCTATGCTCGGTATCGACGGCAAAGTGGTGATGCCAAAAGGCGCGCCGAAGTCTAAAGTGGCGGCAACCTGCGATTATTCCGCAGAAGTTGTGCTGCACGGCGACAACTTCAACGACACCATCGCGAAGGTCAGCGAGATTGTGGAAACGGAAGGCCGTATCTTTATTCCGCCATACGATGACCCGAAAGTTATTGCGGGCCAGGGAACGATTGGCCTGGAAATTTTAGAAGATCTGTACGATGTCGATAACGTGATTGTACCAATTGGCGGTGGCGGACTGATTGCGGGTATTGCCGTAGCAATTAAATCTATCAACCCAACAATTAGAATTATTGGTGTGCAGTCTGAAAACGTTCACGGCATGGCGGCATCTTTCCACGCTGGAGAAATAACCACGCACCGAACGACCGGCACCCTGGCGGATGGTTGTGACGTCTCTCGCCCGGGTACTTTAACGTATGAAATTGTT
This sequence comes from Citrobacter sp. wls716, assembly GCF_005280975.1. Classification (NCBI taxonomy): domain Bacteria; kingdom Pseudomonadati; phylum Pseudomonadota; class Gammaproteobacteria; order Enterobacterales; family Enterobacteriaceae; genus Citrobacter; species Citrobacter sp. wls716. Next base: position 159,934 of record NZ_SZWX01000017.1, on the reverse strand, counting down.
CGTGAGTTGGTGGATGACATTGTCCTGGTCAGCGAAGATGAAATTCGCAACAGCATGGTGGCATTAATTCAGCGAAATAAAGTTGTGACTGAAGGTGCCGGTGCGCTGGCATGCGCAGCATTATTAAGCGGGAAATTAGATAGCTATATCCAGAACAGAAAAACAGTCAGCATTATTTCTGGCGGTAATATCGACCTTTCTCGTGTATCTCAAATTACTGGTTTAGTTGACGCTTAATATACTTCGTTGAGGATAGGATATGAGTACTACTGATAGCATTGTATCCAGCCAGACAAAACAGTCGTCCTGGCGCAAATCGGACACCACCTGGACACTGGGTTTATTTGGTACAGCCATCGGCGCAGGGGTGCTGTTCTTCCCTATCCGCGCAGGTTTTGGCGGACTGATCCCCATTCTGATCATGCTGGTGTTAGCATACCCCATCGCCTTCTATTGCCACCGTGCGCTGGCACGCCTGTGTCTTTCCGGTTCTAATCCTTCCGGTAACATCACAGAAACGGTTGAAGAGCACTTTGGTAAAACGGGCGGCGTGGTTATCACGTTCCTCTACTTCTTTGCGATTTGTCCGCTGCTGTGGATTTATGGCGTCACCATTACCAACACCTTTATGACCTTCTGGGAAAACCAGCTGCAGATGCCCGCGTTAAACCGTGGCTTCGTGGCACTGTTCCTGCTGCTGTTGATGGCATTCGTCATCTGGTTCGGTAAAGATCTGATGGTTAAAGTGATGAGCTACCTGGTATGGCCGTTTATCGCCAGCCTGGTGCTAATCTCTCTGTCACTGATTCCTTACTGGAACTCTGCGGTTATCGATCAGGTTGATCTCAGCAATATCGCACTGACTGGCCATGACGGCATCCTGGTTACCGTATGGCTGGGTATTTCCATCATGGTGTTCTCTTTCAACTTCTCGCCAATCGTTTCTTCCTTCGTGGTCTCTAAACGCGAAGAGTATGAGAAAGATTTCGGTCGCGAATTTACCGAGCAGAAATGTTCCAAAATCATCTCCCGCGCCAGTATGCTGATGGTTGCCGTGGTTATGTTCTTCGCCTTTAGCTGCCTGTTTACGCTGTCTCCGGCAAATATGGCGGATGCGAAAGCACAGAACATTCCAGTACTGTCTTACCTGGCGAACCACTTCGCGTCACTGTCCGGTACGAAGTCCACCTTCGCGACCGTTCTGGAGTACGGTGCTTCTATCATCGCCCTGGTCGCTATCTTCAAATCTTTCTTCGGCCACTATCTGGGTACGCTGGAAGGTCTGAACGGTCTGGTGCTGAAGTTTGGTTACAAAGGCGATAAAACGAAAGTTTCCGTCGGCAAACTGAACACCATCAGCATGATCTTCATCATGGGCTCCACCTGGGTTGTGGCTTACGCCAACCCGAACATCCTGGACCTGATTGAAGCAATGGGTGCGCCGATTATCGCCTCACTGCTCTGCCTGCTGCCGATGTATGCCATCCGTAAAGCGCCGTCACTGGCGAAATACCGTGGCCGTCTGGATAACGTGTTTGTTACCGCGATTGGTCTGCTGACCATCCTGAACATTGTCTACAAACTGTTTTAATCCATAAGCTCAGGATGAGCGGAGTAGTGAAATGAATGAGTTTCCGGTAGTACTGGTTATTAACTGTGGTTCATCTTCCATTAAATTCTCAGTGCTGGATGCAGCAAACTGTGAAGTTTTACTGGCGGGAATTGCAGACGGTATTAACTCTGAAAATGCGTTCATAGCAATTAATGGAGGAGAGCCAGCTAAGCTGGCTCACCACAGCTACGAAGACGCATTAAAAGCCATTGCCGTTGAACTGGAGAAACGTAATTTAATGGACAGCGTGGCCTTAATTGGCCACCGCATTGCCCACGGCGGAAATATCTTTACCGAATCAGCCATTATTACTGATGAAGTTATCGAAAATATCCGCCGGGTCTCTCCTTTAGCACCGTTACATAATTATGCGAACTTAAGCGGAATCGAATCTGCTCAGCATCTTTTCCCTGGCCGGCAGCAGGTTGCGGTATTTGATACCAGCTTCCACCAGACAATGGCGCCTGAAGCGTATATGTACGGTTTACCGTGGAAATATTTTGAGGAGCTGGGTGTTCGTCGTTACGGCTTCCACGGCACGTCGCATCGCTATGTTTCTCAACGTGCGCATGAGCTGCTTGAGCTACCGCATGATGATTCTGGCCTGGTTGTGGCTCACCTCGGGAATGGGGCGTCTATCTGTGCGGTGCGTAATGGACAGAGCGTGGATACCTCGATGGGGATGACGCCTCTGGAAGGCCTGATGATGGGGACACGCAGCGGTGATGTGGATTTCGGTGCGATGGCGTGGATCGCCAGTGAAACCAACCAGACGCTAAGCGACCTTGAACGCGTAGTGAATAAGGAATCTGGCCTGCTGGGTATTTCCGGTTTGTCGTCCGACTTACGTACGCTGGAAAAAGCCTGGCACGAGGGACATGAGCGTGCGCAACTGGCGATTAAAACGTTTGTGCATCGTATCGCGCGTCATATCGCCGGGCATGCCGCATCGCTGCATCGTCTTGATGGGATTATTTTCACCGGTGGTATAGGTGAAAACTCGGTATTAATTCGCCGCCTGGTGATTGAGCACCTTGCTGTTTTAGGCGTGAATATCGACAGTGAAATGAATAGTCTGCCAAATTCCCATGGCGAAAGAATTATCTCCAATAAAGATGCTCGTGTTGTTTGTGCGGTAATTCCCACAAACGAAGAGAAAATGATTGCGCGTGATGCCATTGCGTTAGGCAAAATTAATACACCAGTAGAATTTGCATAATTAATTTTCAGCAGAGAGATTATTTTTCATGAAGGTAAATATCGATACCAGCGATATGCTGTATGCCGAAGCCTGGAATGGCTTTAAAGGTACGGACTGGAAAGAAGAAATTAATGTCCGTGATTTTATTCAGCACAACTATACACCTTATGAAGGGGATGAATCTTTCCTCGCCGAAGCCACGCCTGCGACCACAGCATTGTGGGAAAAAGTCATGGCGGGCATCCGTATTGAAAACTCGACGCATGCGCCGGTTGATTTTGATACCAATATTGCGACGACAATTACCGCACACGATGCGGGTTATATTGAACAGGAACTGGAAAAAATCGTCGGTCTGCAAACGGATAAGCCACTCAAGCGTGCTCTGCATCCGTTTGGCGGCATCAACATGATCAAAAGCTCTTTTGATGCTTATGGCCGTGAAATGGATGCTGATTTTGAGTACCAGTTTACTGAACTGCGTAAAACCCATAACCAGGGTGTATTCGACGCCTACTCTCCGGATATGCTGCGCTGCCGTAAATCCGGCGTGCTGACCGGTCTGCCGGACGGCTATGGTCGTGGCCGTATCATCGGTGACTATCGCCGCGTCGCGCTGTACGGTATCCGCTACCTGGTGCGCGAGCGTGAACTGCAGTTTGCCGACCTCCAGTCGAACCTGGAGTGGGGGCAGAATCTTGAAGCCACGATTCGCCTGCGTGAAGAGCTGTCTGAACATCGCCGCGCCCTGCTGCAAATGCAGGAAATGGCGGCGAAGTATGGCTGCGATATCTCCCGCCCGGCGCGTAATGCGCAGGAAGCGGTGCAGTGGGTGTACTTTGCTTATCTGGCTGCGGTGAAATCGCAGAACGGCGGCGCGATGTCGCTGGGTCGCACCGCATCGTTCCTCGACATCTACATTGAGCGCGATTTCAAAGCGGGAATTTTAGACGAGCAGCAGGCGCAGGAGCTGATCGACCACTTCATTATGAAGATCCGTATGGTACGCTTCCTGCGTACGCCGGAATTCGACACCCTGTTCTCAGGCGACCCTATCTGGGCGACCGAAGTTATCGGCGGTATGGGGCTGGATGGCCGCACGCTGGTGACGAAAAACTCGTTCCGCTACCTGCATACGCTGCACACTATGGGCCCGGCACCTGAGCCGAACCTGACGGTGCTGTGGTCTGAACAGCTACCGATTGCCTTCAAAAAATATGCCGCCCAGGTGTCGATCATCACCTCGTCTTTACAGTACGAAAACGACGATTTGATGCGTGCCGACTTTGACAGCGATGACTATGCCATTGCCTGCTGCGTCAGCCCGATGGTTATCGGCAAACAAATGCAGTTCTTCGGCGCACGTGCCAACCTCGCCAAAACGTTGCTGTATGCAATCAACGGCGGCGTGGATGAGAAGCTGAAAATCCAGGTCGGGCCGAAAACAGCACCGCTGATGGATGACGTGCTGGACTACGACACGGTGATGGAGAGCCTGGACCACTTTATGGACTGGCTGGCCGTGCAGTACATCAGCGCGCTGAACATCATCCACTACATGCACGACAAGTACAGCTACGAAGCCTCGCTGATGGCGCTGCACGATCGTGATGTCTATCGCACGATGGCCTGCGGCATGGCGGGTCTGTCCGTAGCGGCGGATTCTCTGTCGGCTATTAAGTACGCCCGCGTGAAACCGATTCGCGATGAAAACGGCCTGGCAATTGATTTCGAAATCGAAGGCGACTATCCGCAATACGGCAACAACGACGAGCGCGTGGACAGTATTGCCTGCGACCTGGTCGAACGCTTTATGAAGAAAATTAAGGTGTTGCCAACTTACCGTAACGCGGTGCCGACGCAGTCCATCCTGACCATCACTTCCAACGTAGTGTACGGACAGAAAACCGGTAACACGCCGGACGGACGTCGCGCAGGTACGCCGTTTGCGCCAGGGGCGAACCCGATGCATGGCCGCGATCGTAAAGGTGCGGTGGCGTCGTTAACCTCGGTCGCCAAACTGCCGTTTACCTATGCCAAAGACGGTATCTCGTACACCTTCTCCATTGTGCCGGCAGCGCTGGGCAAAGAGGACAGCGTACGTAAAACCAACCTGGTCGGTCTGCTGGACGGTTACTTCCATCATGAAGCACATGTGGAAGGCGGGCAGCATCTGAACGTTAACGTCATGAACCGTGAAATGTTGATGGATGCCATTGAGCACCCGGAAAACTATCCGAACCTGACGATCCGCGTGTCTGGCTATGCGGTGCGCTTCAACGCGCTGACCCGCGAACAGCAGCAGGATGTTATTTCACGTACTTTCACCCAGGCGCTCTGACGCCGGAGGGACTATGAGAAAAGTTATTGCAACCGAATGTGCGCCAGGGGCGATTGGGCCTTACGTACAGGGTGTGGATCTGGGCAGCATGGTATTGACGTCAGGTCAAATCCCGGTGTGTCCACAGACCGGTGAAGTGGCGGAAAACGTAGCCGATCAGGCGCGTCAAAGCCTGGAGAACGTGAAAGCGATTGTCGAGTCTGCAGGTTTGAAAGTGAGCGATATCGTGAAGACCACCGTTTTCGTTTCCGACCTGAACGACTTCGCCACCATCAATCAGGTGTACCAGCAGTTCTTTGATGAGCATAAGGCAATCTACCCTACGCGCAGCTGCGTGCAGGTCGCCCGCTTACCAAAGGATGTGAAGCTGGAGATTGAAGCCATCGCCGTACGTGGCGACATGCTGTAATCCCTTGCGGGGCGATCTCAGGATCGCCCCGATCCTTAATGAGTGTGAAACCTGGTCTTCACTGAACGGCAATCCGAGGGTGTGGATATGATTAGCGCATTCGATATTTTCAAGATTGGCATTGGACCTTCCAGCTCCCATACCGTGGGGCCAATGAATGCAGGTAAAAGCTTTATTGATCTGTTGGTCAGCAGCGGGGAACTTCCCAGGGCCACACATATTGTGGTCGATCTTTATGGATCGCTTTCCCTGACCGGAAAAGGTCATGCGACAGATGTCGCCATCATGATGGGGCTGGCCGGTAACAGTCCGCAAAACGTTAATATAGATTCAATCGCTGGTTTTACTCAGGAAGTAGCCCGTACCGGACGTTTACCGGTGGCAGAGGGCACGCATATTGTCGATTTCTCCCCAGACGAAAATATTCTCTTTCACGCCGAAACGCTGCCGCGCCATGAAAATGGTATGCGTATCACCGCGTGGAACGGCAGCGAGACGCTGTTAAGCAAAACCTATTACTCCGTCGGCGGTGGTTTTATCGTTGAAGAGGAGCAATTTGGTCAGGCGCATGATGTTGAAGCACACGTGCCCTACAATTTTCATTCCGCCAGCGAACTGCTGAAACTGTGTGAGCGCAACGGGCTGTCTGTTTCCGGCCTGATGATGCAAAACGAACTGGCGATGCGCAGCAAAGAAGAAATCGATGCTGGCTTTGCTGCCATTTGGGACGTCATGCATGCCGGGATTGAGCGCGGCATGAATACCGAAGGTGTGCTTCCGGGCCCGCTTAATGTACCGCGTCGCGCCGTGGCACTGCGTCGGCTGCTGGTTTCCAGCGACAACCTGTCCAGCGACCCGATGAACGTCATTGACTGGATCAACATGTTCGCGCTGGCCGTGAGCGAAGAAAACGCCGCCGGGTGTCGGGTGGTGACTGCACCGACCAACGGTGCATGCGGGATTATTCCCGCCGTCCTGGCCTATTACGACAAGTTCCGCCGTCCGGTGAATGCCAACTCCATCGCCCGTTATTTGCTGGCCGCGGGGGCGATAGGTGCGCTGTATAAGATGAATGCCTCGATTTCGGGTGCCGAAGTCGGCTGCCAGGGGGAAATTGGCGTAGCCTGTTCAATGGCGGCTGCCGGGTTGACAGAGTTGCTTGGCGGTAGCCCGTCTCAGGTGTGTATTGCGGCGGAAATCGCTATGGAGCATAACCTGGGCCTTACCTGCGATCCGGTGGCCGGGCAGGTGCAGATTCCGTGTATTGAACGTAATGCGATCAACGCAGTGAAAGCCGTCAACGCCGCGCGCATGGCGCTACGTAGGACGTCAGAACCACGCGTTTCGCTCGATAAAGTGATCGAGACCATGTATGAGACGGGCAAAGACATGAACGACAAATACCGTGAAACTTCACGTGGAGGCCTGGCTATCAAAGTTATTTGCACTTAACTGAATTTGTGTTTATTTCTCCTTTGGGCGCACTTGAGTGCGCCCTTTTTTTGTTGTGATCTGCTTCAAAAATAGAAAATAATCCCATTTTGTAAATATAAAATAGAATAATTTTATTAAACATCATGAAATGAAGGGGTATTTATGTGAAGTTTTTCTCTGACCCTCGGCGTATGATTTCTCCATTCAAACGAACTCGCCTGCACGACTCGTACCGCGTATCGCATTGATGCGGAACGGAAAAATAATAAAACCTTACCCTACATTTTGAGCGAGATTTTTATGGAAACGGCAACGAATAACAGCGTAATACTCGACGCATCAGCGCCTGCGCGTCGGGCGGGAATGACCGAAAGCGAATGGCGGGAAGCTATTAAGTTCGACAGCACGGATACCGGCTGGGTCATTATGAGTATCGGTATGGCGATTGGTGCGGGGATTGTTTTTCTTCCTGTCCAGGTCGGGTTGATGGGGCTGTGGGTGTTCTTGCTGTCCTCTATCATTGGCTACCCAGCCATGTATCTGTTCCAGCGCCTGTTTATTAACACGCTGGCGGAATCTCCGGAATGCAAAGACTACCCGAGCGTAATCAGCGGCTATTTGGGTAAAAACTGGGGCATCCTGTTAGGCGCATTATATTTTGTGATGCTGGTAATCTGGATGTTCGTCTACTCCACGGCTATCACTAACGATAGCGCCTCTTATCTGCACACTTTTGGCGTTACTGAAGGTTTACTGTCCGACAGCCCGTTCTATGGCCTGGTGCTGATTTGCATCCTGGTGGCCATCTCGTCACGCGGAGAAAAACTGCTGTTTAAAATCTCCACCGGCATGGTGCTGACCAAGCTGCTGGTGGTGGCTGCGCTTGGTGTATCGATGGTGGGAATGTGGCATTTGTATAACGCGGGCTCACTGCCGCCGATGGCGCTGCTGATCAAAAACGCAATTATCACGCTGCCGTTTACCCTGACTTCAATTCTGTTTATTCAGACGCTAAGCCCGATGGTTATTTCGTACCGCTCTCGTGAGAAATCGATTGAGGTGGCACGCCATAAAGCTCTGCGTGCTATGAACATCGCATTCGGTATTCTGTTTGTCACCGTCTTTTTCTACGCCGTTTCCTTCACGCTGGCGATGGGGCATGACGAAGCGGTTAAAGCCTATGAGCAGAACATTTCCGCTCTGGCGATTGCTGCGCAGTTTATCAGTGGTGATGGTGCAGGTTGGGTGAAAATCGTCAGCGTTATCCTGAACATTTTCGCCGTGATGACCGCCTTCTTCGGTGTTTACTTAGGCTTTCGTGAAGCGACTCAGGGGATCGTAATGAACGTGCTGCGCCGCAAAATGCCAGCCGAGAAAATCAACGAAACCCTGGTTCAGCGCGGCATTATGGTTTTCGCCATCCTGCTGGCCTGGAGTGCAATTGTGCTCAATGCGCCGGTGCTGAGCTTCACCTCTATTTGTAGCCCAATCTTCGGCATGGTGGGCTGCTTGATCCCGGCCTGGCTGGTCTACAAAGTTCCTGCATTGCACAAATACAAAGGCGCCTCTCTGTACCTGATTATCGTCACCGGCCTGTTGTTGTGCGTTTCTCCGTTCCTGGCATTTTCCTGAGTTATCTGAGCAAGGGTTGTTGTTATGTTTGAGACTACATTGAATCCATTATGGGATAGTTTTATTCGCGCGGTGCAGGAAGAAGTAAAACCTGCGCTGGGTTGTACTGAACCTATCTCTCTGGCTCTGGCTGCGGCCGTCGCTTCTGCTGAGCTGGACGGCGCGGTGGAACGCATTGATGCGTGGGTCTCACCAAACCTGATGAAAAACGGCATGGGCGTTACCGTGCCGGGTACCGGGATGGTAGGTCTTCCCGTAGCGGCTGCGCTGGGGGCTTTGGGGGGAAATGCCGAGGCTGGGTTAGAAGTACTGAAAGACGCGTCGCCACAAGCGATTGCTGATGCGAAAACGATGCTTAACGCAGGGAAGGTTGCTGTGATGCTGCAGGAGCCTTGCGAGGACATCCTCTTTTCCCGCGCGAAGGTGTACAACGCTGAAGGATGGGCGTGCGTGACGATTGTCGGCGGTCATACCAACATTATGCAAATCGAGACCAATAACGGCGTGGTGTTCACAACAGAACAGAACGCTGAGGAAGAGAAGCAAGAGTCACCGCTGGCGGTACTGTCTCACACATCGCTGGAAGAGATTCTGGCGTTCGTAAACGCGGTACCGTTTGAGTCAATCCGCTTTATTCTTGATGCGGCAAAACTGAACGGTGCGCTGTCTCAGGAAGGACTGCGCGGCAACTGGGGCTTGCACATCGGAACTACGCTGGAGAAGCAGTGCGCCCGTGGTCTGCTGGCGAACGATCTCTCCACTGCCATTCTTATTCGTACCAGCGCGGCATCGGATGCGCGAATGGGCGGGGCGACGCTGCCGGCCATGAGCAACTCCGGTTCTGGTAATCAGGGGATTACCGCCACCGTCCCAGTGATGGTGGTAGCTGAGCATTTTGGCGCAGATGAGGAGAAACTGGCGCGTGCGCTGATGCTGTCTCATCTGAGCGCTATTTACATCCATCATCAGCTTCCGCGTTTGTCTGCGCTGTGCGCGGCAACCACGGCCGCAATGGGCGCCGCGGCGGGGATGGCATGGATCGTGGATGGTCGCTACAACACCATCGCGATGGCGATCAGCAGCATGATTGGCGACGTGAGTGGGATGATTTGCGATGGCGCCTCGAACAGTTGCGCAATGAAAGTCTCTACCAGTGCGTCAGCAGCCTGGAAAGCGGTACTCATGGCGCTGGACGATACCGCAGTGACGGGGAATGAAGGCATTGTGGCGCATAACGTGGAGCAATCTATCTCTAACCTGTGTGCGCTGGCGTGTCGTTCGATGCAGGAAACCGATAAGCAGATCATTGAGATCATGGCCAGTAAGGCACATTAATCTCCTGGCCGGGTAAGGCGGAGTCGTCACCCGGCCTAAGTCAAAGCCGCCTTTTCAGGCGGCTTCTTCATCTTCCAGCCGTAGCTCAGCATCGGCCACAATCGCTTCCAGCTCTGTCAGCATTTCTTCATAGCCGAAGGGAACTGTCTCCCGTTTTTCCGGCGCAGCCTGCGGCTGGCGTTTTTTTGATGACTTCTTGCTCAATAGTCGTACTCCCTTGATTCCAATGACTATACGGGCAAATCTATCAGCAAAGCGCGCAATGGGGTATCGGCAACTAACGTTATGTTAGTTTCATCACGAATAAATGCGCCATCACCGCAGGTAAGTGCCTCTTTCTCGGCACCTGAAGTGACCGCGTGGAACGTGCCATGGATCGACTGCAAATACGCGCGAGGTCCATGTAACTGAAAACTCAGTGATTCACCTTTTTGCAACTCAACATGATGTACCCAGACCTGCTGGCGAAGATGCAGGCTACCCTGTTCACCGTCAGGTGAAGCAAGCAGTTGATGTTTGCCGGCATTCAGCGTCGCTTTTTGCACGCAGGTGTTTTCGCGCTGCGGGCAGGCGTCCAGCCATAGCTGCATTCTGGTCAGGGGCTTATCTTTGCTGATATTGTGCTCGCTGTAGCTGATCCCAGGTTGCGTAGCGAGCAGTAACACCTCTCCGGCTTTGGCCTGAATATGGTTACCTTCGCTGTCGCGATACTCTGCTTCCCCTTCGAGGATCAGATTGACGATATCAACCTTTGGATAGGTACGTGGCTGGAAAGAGGCCCCCGGTGCCAGAACTTCCTGGTTCAGAACACGCAGCGAGGCATAACCCAGCAGTTTAGGATCAAAATAGTGTCCAAAGGAGAAGGTATAACGGGCCTGCAGCCAGCCGTAGTCTGCTTGCCCGCATTGTTTGGCTGTACGGGTAGTAATCATAGTTCTTGACCTCTCTTTACTTCCTTTTATGTTAAATGGCTAGACGCTGCATTGTTAGCCAGATATTCTGCCCGGTATGTTCAAATTTCCTGAATGAGAACGAGATGGCCAAAGAACGGGCTTTAACGCTTGAAGCGTTACGCGTCATGGACGCAATAGACAGGCGCGGCAGCTTTGCCGCCGCGGCAGATGAACTGGGACGCGTACCTTCCGCCCTCAGCTACACCATGCAGAAACTGGAAGAAGAGCTGGACGTGGTGCTGTTTGACCGCTCAGGTCACCGCACAAAATTTACCAACGTCGGGCGTATGCTGCTTGAACGTGGCCGCGTGTTGCTGGAGGCTGCGGATAAACTGACGACCGATGCTGAAGCACTGGCCCGTGGTTGGGAAACGCATCTGACGATTGTCACTGAAGCGTTGGTGCCAACGGCGGCATTCTTCCCGCTTATCGACCGCCTTGCCGGAAAGGCGAACACGCAGCTTTCCGTCATCACTGAAGTGCTGGCCGGGGCGTGGGAGCGTCTGGAGCAAGGGCGGGCGGATATCGTGATCGCGCCGGATATGCATTTCCGCTCATCCTCAGAAATTAACTCGCGCAAGCTGTACTCGCTGATGAACGTCTATGTGGCGGCGCCGGATCACCCGATCCACCAGGAGCCGGAACCGTTGTCAGAAGTCACTCGTGTGAAATACCGGGGCATAGCGGTGGCGGATACTGCCCGTGAGCGCCCGGTGCTGACAGTTCAGCTTCTCGATAAACAACCACGCCTGACGGTGAGTACGATAGAAGATAAACGCCAGGCGCTGTTGGCTGGACTTGGCGTGGCGACGATGCCATACCCGCTGGTGGAAGCGGATATTGCGGCTGGCCGGCTGCGTGTGGTTAGCCCGGAATCGACAAACGAAATAGATATCATCATGGCCTGGCGTCGGGACAGTATGGGCGAAGCGAAGTCCTGGTGTTTGCGGGAAATCCCCAAGCTGTTTGCCGGGAAATAAGAAATACGCCCCTTCAACGGAAGGGGCGTATTTAAATTCAGGACAACTGTTTGGGGTCAGCGCCGAAGCGGTTGCTCCCCGGTGTGCCGTTTTGACAGTTGAAAATAATGATGACCAACCAGCCGACGATCGGGATCAGCAGCACCAGTAGCCACCAGGCTGAACGGTCGGTGTCATGTAAACGCCGGAACTGTACCGCCCACCACGGTATAAAAACCAGAATTGCATAAATCGTTGTTAATACGCCTTCTCCCCCGGTGCGTTGCCAGCCAAACATCCTGTCTAACACGCTCAGCACGAACGTAAAGATGATGTTGACCAAAATAAACATCCAGTACTCTTTGCGCCGTGCACGACCACCAAAACCAAAGTAGTTCTTTAATACGTTTAAATACCAATCCATTTTCGCCTCGTTCTGCGTTCAATTACTTGTTTTTAAAGCAATCAAATTAAGAATAGCTGCGAATGGAATGCTGGTAAATGTTTGTGGTATTAATTATTTGGCCCCAAACGGAGACCTGTGTAAATTATGCAAAACGGCTGTCACGTCCATGAGGTTCGCTGAGGTCCTGCCACGGGCCGATTGAAATAATGCCGGTCGGGTTGATCGTTTTGTGGCTACGGAAGTAGTGATTGCGGATGTGATCGAAATTGACGGTCTCCGCAATGCCTGGCATTTGGTAGATATCACGCAGAAAGCCGTACAGATTCAGGTAGTCACTGATGCGGTGTTTGTCGCACTTGAAGTGGGTGACATAAACCGGATCAAAACGTACCAGCGTGGTCCACAGGCGAATATCGGCCTCGGTTAGCTGGTCGCCAGCCAGGTAGCGACGCTGACCCAGGATCTGCTCCAGTCGAGCCAGCGATTGAAAGACTTTCTCTACGGCGTCGTCGTAAGCTTCCTGGCTGGTGGCAAACCCGGCTTTATATACGCCGTTATTGACGTTGTCATAAATCCAACTGTTCAGATCGTCAATTTTACTTTGCAGAGTCGGTGGATAGTAATCCCCGGCTTTCGCGCCCAGCGCATCAAACGCAGTGTTAAACATGCGGATGATTTCTGCAGATTCGTTGCTCACGATGGTGTGATTTTTTTTATCCCACAGCACCGGAACCGTTACCCGGCCGCTGTAGTGCGGATCGGCGTGTAAATACAGTTGATAGAGAAACTCGTGCTGGTAAAGCGTATCGCCGGTGGCCGCTGGGAAGTTGTCATCAAAGGTCCAGCCGTTTTCCAGCATCAGCGGATTGACAACGGAAACGGAAATAAACGGTTCCAGCCCTTTGAGTTTACGCAAAATCAGCGTGCGATGCGCCCACGGACAGGCCAGAGAAACGTACAGGTGATAGCGGTCTTTTTCGGCGGCGAAGCCACCTTCACCCGTTGGGCCTGGGGCGCCATCCGCGGTGAGCCAGTTACGGAAAGCCGATGCAGAGCGTTGAAATTTCCCCCCGGTTGATTTGGTGTCGTACCAGGTGTCATGCCAGACGCCGTCAATGAGTTGTCCCATAATTTTCGCTCCTCAGATAGCAAAAGCGAGGAGATATCTCCTCGCTTTTTGATGTGTTCAGTATAGTTTGCTTACCACTTTTTATTCAGTACGCGGTCAATACTGAATGCGCCCGGACCGGTGATAGCCAGCAGCAGGAAGCCGCCTGAGATGGTCAGGTTTTTCATAAACATCAGAGAGTTCACACCTTCCGCAAAGTTGCTGTGGAAGAGGAATGCCGTCAGCAGCGTGAAGCCTGCGGTGAACAGCGCGGTAGTACGGGTCAGGAAACCGAACAGAATTGCCAGACCGCCGCCAAACTCAAGCAGAATCACCAGCGGCAACATAAATCCTGGGACGCCCATGGCTTCCATGTACTGTTGGGTACCCGCATATCCGGTGATTTTTCCCCAACCTGCGGTAATAAACAGGATTGGCATCAGAATGCGCGCTACCAGTACACCAACATCTTCTAATTTCTTCATCATACTCTCCAGGAAACCACTCAGGCGGCTTATTGTGTTTTTTTGTGCAACGACGCCGCAGAGGGCGTCATTGCTGTCGATGAAGAGAATAATAAACGTGGCTAATGAGAATTGTTAGCAAGGAAAACTGTCAGAAATTTTCAAAAAATTTGAGGTTAGGTGGAAGGTGAGGGGATCAGCCGCGCAACTGCTGTTGTCTGATGGTCGATTTCACCAGACGCCAGATGCTCCAGGCGCTAAAGCCGCGTTTGGCCCAGCGTACCAGCAGGTTCGGATTACGGATGGTGCGAACCGCCATAATACTGCTCCCGACTAACACCCAACCACGCAGGTTCAACAGCGTTTTCCAGCCGCGATCGTAGACTTCAGTAGCCTCCAGCCAGTCGCGGCGAGTGGCTGACAGATCCAGCCGTTGCTGCTGGAGCTGTCCAAGCAGTTGCGCCTTACGCTGTAGACGTTCGACTTTACTGCTCATTATGCATCATCCTCCAGGGCCTTCCTGTCGTTAGCGAGTTCATTGCGCGTATGGCGCAGCAGCGTTGTTTTACGCGCTTTTCGCAACGTCCATAGCCCACCGATAAGCGCTAAAAGCAACAGCACAACGGTAGTGGCAATCATGGCGTTCAGGCGATATTGAGGGTCGATGGCCCAGATGATAAGCACCATCAGGCTCATCAGACCAAACGCCGCAAACAGCATGGTCAGCCCAAGCATCAGCAGGATCTGGATGAGATTGGCTTTTTCCTCTTCCAGCTCAACGACGGCCAACCGCAGCCGCGTCTCTACGATCTCAACAAAAATCGTCAGGACCCGTTGTCCAATCCCCAGGACGCTTTTGCCTGGACCTTGTGCGTGTTGAGAGTCAGCCATTGTTAGCGGCGCGACAGCAGTACACCAAGCACCACACCGACCGCAGCGCCAATGCCGACGCCTGTCCATGGGTTTTCGCGCACATAGTTGTCGGCTTTAGCGGCCGCTTCACGGGTTTGCTTAGCAATCACATCGCTGGTCTCGCTCAGACGATGGCGGCTCTCGCGCAGCGCATGTTCGGCTTTGCTGCGAATTTTACTCATCTCTTCCTTCGACTTATCGCCAGAGGAGCTCAGTACTTCTTCGAGCGTATCCGCAAGGGATTTCAGTTCAGCGCGCAGATTTTCCGTAGCGTTATCTTTTGACATAGTTTTCTCCAGGTGAGTGGGTAGTTACCTTACTTAGTAATCGCGGGTCTCAAGTTCTTTCAGCTCTTTCTGAGCTTCTGCAAGCTTACGTTCGCGTTTTGCGATTTTATCCGCATCGCCTTTTTGCTTAGCTTCGGCTAAATCACGCTGACGTTCGGCTATCTCATTTTTCTGCTCTGCGATTTTTTTCTGGTGATTCGCGCGCAGTTTGCTGTCAGTACAGTTTGCCCGAACTTCACTAAGCGCTTTGTTTAACCCATTGATGCGGCTCTGATTATTGTGCTTTTCGGCATAACTAATTTCCCGCTGAATATCTTGTTCTTTTTCCTGACAGAGGGTGGACGCGTAGCTGCCGGCGCTGAGTGCGAAAAGGCTAATGGCCAAAGCGATGCGGTATTTCATTCTTGAACCTTCCATTGTGATGCGACCCGATGTTTTGTGGTCGATGCTCCAGAATAATAAAGCTGTAGGTCATAACTTCAGTTTATTAATCATAGGCACTAAACGGTGAAATCACCAAAGTGAGTGATCTAATTCAGATTCCTGGAGATTAACCAAAGCGGTGCGGTGTATCCCGTAAACGAGATAACCACTGCACTGCCTGATTGTCATCATCCTGTTGAGCGATAACGAAGCCGTGTGGCAACGTTCGGTCCAGCACGACCTTTGCGGCTGCGCTCTGCGCGCTGGAATCAAAGGTGATCAGCAGCGCGTCATTTTGCGGAGTAATGCTTTTAAAGCGAATGCCGTTGGCGTCCAGGTGATGCCAGATAGAGAAGCCATCAGGCATGCTGGCTCCCTGGTTTACAGCACGAATGGCAAGCGTTGACTCCTGCTGGCGGATGACCGACCAGGTCAGGAGCAGCGCGCCGATAAACAACATAAAGGTGGTGGGCCAGGCCAGTCGTCGGATCGTTATGCGTGATTTCAGCATAATTTACCCTCGGTTCCCGTATTTCTTTTTCCAGAGTACAACCAGTGAACCGGCCAGGCCAACCACCAGTAATACGACAGGAAGCAGCATCAGGCAAGACATCAACTGATCTTCATACTTAAGAAAAACAGGTGTTTTGCCCAGTAGATAGCCTAGCGTGGTCAGAATCAGTACCCACAATAGCCCGCTCATCCAGTTGAAGAACTGAAAACGTGCATTATTCAGGCCTGACAGCCCGGCAATGGTCGGCAGTAATGTTCTGACGAACGCAATGAAGCGACCGACCAACAGCGCGGATAAGCCATGCTTGTGGAAAAGATGATGCGCGCGTTGGTGATAATGAGCCGGAAGATGTGAAAGCCAGTTCTGCACAGTGCGGGTATTACCCAACCATCGGCCCTGAATATAGCTGAGCCAACAACCGAGGCTGGCTGCGGTGGTGAGTAGCAGTACCGTTTGCGGAAAACCCATTGCGCCTTTGGCAATAAGAACGCCGACCAGTACCAGCAAACTGTCACCAGGTAAAAAGGCCGCGGGTAGCAACCCATTTTCCAGAAACAAAATTGTAAACAGTACAAAATACAGCATACCAATCATGGAAGGATTGGCCAGAGTTTCAAAATCCTGAGCCCATAAAGCATTCAATAATTGAGTCAGTAGTTCCATTCAATATTCCTGGAGAATCGGTTGTTGTCATGCCGGTTTTCTGGAGTTTGTAACGCCGCAATTTTATTGGTGTTTTTTACATGGTTCGCGGTCTGACACAAATTCACGGCCTGAACTATTCCCTGTAAAGTTGTGAAGTAAGCAAGCTCTCAAACATAAAAATTCAAATAGCATCTAATTGTAACAAAGGTCAACGTTGTCCGTTATATAAATTACGGTGGTTGAACTCTGATTTTGCTGATCGCAAGGGAGTGAGGCGAGAGGATTTACACAGGCTGACACTTTATACCTAATGCTTACTGAGTGTCAGAAACAGGCGCTGTTATCGCGCCTGTGAAAGTCAGAACGTTTATTTTGTGCTGTTTGCCGCGGTATCCAGATGAACGACCGGATTTTCCGTGAAAAGGTAACGATCCGCGTTGAACTCGAAATCATCGCTGGTTTCGTTAAACAGCATCTGTTTCGTGTTCTCAAGGTGCTGCCACATCGCCAGCTTGGCTGCATGCGGATCTTTGCGAATTAATGCCCGCAGGATCTGGTCATGGTCATCACACCAGTTGTCTACCGTGCGCAGATCAATGTGATCGTGCAATTTCTTCCAGTAGGGGTTGTGAACGCGCTGAGTCCACATTTTTTCAACAATGGCGGCCAGAGCTGAGTTTTGCGTCGCTAGCGCGACCTGAACATGGAACTGCAGGTCCCATTCGGAGTCACGAAAGCTTTTTTCGTTGCGCGACTTCTCCTGGATTTCCATCAGTTTCATGATGTCCTGCTTGGTCACCTGGGTGGCGGCAAACTCGGCGATGTTGCTCTCAATAAGCTGACGCGCTTGCAGCAATTCAAAAGGACCGTAGCTGGCGAATTCCAGACCTTCGTCGGGAGCAACATAATGTTTGGGTTGGTTAGAGATGACGTGGATACCTGATCCTTTACGCACCTCAACGTAGCCTTCAACCTCGAGCATGATAATCGCTTCACGAACCACGGTACGGCTGACATTCTTTTCATCGGCAATAAAGCGCTCGGCGGGAAGTTTATCGCCCACCAGATAGACGCCTTGCTCGATGCGTTCTTTTAGATCGGCAGCAAGTTGTTGGTACAAACGTCGTGGTTCAGTGATTTCCATATGCACTCCAGGCATGATACAGCAGACTATATTTGTTATACCACTTTTGCGATGGCGGCTCTACTCGCACCGACAAAAAAGCCGCCAGTTAACTGGCGGCTCTGCATTATATACCTATGACGACTAGCGTCAGGTTAATTTTGCGTAGCGGGAGAGCCGGTTTGCGGACCTGAATCAATCTCGCTTGCCGATTTGTTCTGCAGTACCGTCCAGATGACTAACGCACCGAGCAGGTCGAATACTGCCAGTACGGCGAACAGCGGGCTAAAGCCGATGGTATCAGCCAGGGCGCCAACGACCAGGGCAAACAGAGTACTCGCCAGCCAGGCTGACATCCCCGTCAGGCCGTTAGCTGTCGCGACCTCATTGCGGCCAAATACGTCAGAAGAGAGCGTAATCAGCGCGCCAGACAGTGCCTGGTGAGCAAAACCACCGACGCACAGCAGGGCAATAGCAATATACGGGCTGGTAAACAGACCAATCATCCCTGGGCCAATCATCAGCAGTGCACCCATGGTGACGACCATTTTACGGGACACGATCAGGTTTACGCCGAACCAGCGCTGGAACAGTGGCGGTAAGTAACCCCCGATGATACAGCCCAGGTCAGCGAACAGCATTGGCATCCACGCGAACATCGCAATCTCTTTCAGGTTAAAGCCGTAGACTTTAAACATGAACAGCGGGATCCAGGCGTTGAATGTCCCCCAGGCTGGTTCTGCCAGAAAACGTGGCAGTGCGATACCCCAGAACTGGCGGTTACGCAGGATCTGGCCAAGCGACATTTTCTTCGCTGTGCTGTTTTTATGCTGTGATTCCTGACCGTTAAGGATGTAATCACGCTCTTCGTCAGACAGTTTTTTCTGGTCGCGCGGGTGTTTATAGAAGACAAGCCAGGACATCGCCCAGATGAAGCTCAGGGCACCAGAAATAATGAACGCCATCTGCCAGCTGTGCATGACGATAGCCCACACGACCAGCGGCGGAGCGATCATCGCGCCAATAGAAGAGCCGACGTTAAAGTAACCTACGGCAATCGAACGCTCTTTTGCCGGGAACCATTCTGAACTGGCTTTCAGACCCGCAGGGATCATCGCGGCTTCTGCGGCACCGACTGCGCCTCGTGCCAGTGCCAGTCCACCCCAGCTACCAGCCAGCGCCGTGGCACCACAGAAGACGGCCCACAGAACGGCGAACATCGCGTAGCCTACTTTGGTGCCGAGCACATCCAGCACGTAGCCAGCAACGGGTTGCATTACGGTGTAAGCAGCAGAATACGCTGCGATGATATAGGAATACTGTTGAGTGGAGATGTGTAACTCTTCCATCAGAGTTGGCGCAGCTGCCGCCACAGTGTTACGTGTCAGGTAACCCAGCACGGTGCCAAGCGTCACCAGTGCGATCATGTACCAACGTAACCCTTTAATTTTACGCATGTAAAACCTCATCGTTTTGTTATGTCCGCTAACGAGCGGTCATCTTCCAGTCCAGGGCGGAGGATGTTCTTTTACGAAGGGCGTGACCGAAAAAAAACCGGCACTGCCCCGAACTTTGCCATGTCAATGATTGTGCTAATTCGGTTTCCGTACCGGTCAATCCGATGGCGGACCATCGGTAATTTGCATTCCGTCGGCTTATGTATCGCGACGGCAAAAAGATAACTTGTCATACAGCTTTAAAAGGTGAGTGCCATCACAAAAGTGTGAATCTTCGTGTGGTCATTAATTCGATTCAGCAAAGCCAGTGCTGGCGCGGCTTGCCGTGAGTTTTACCTCTTTGAGAGTAATTTTTTTGTCATCATTTGTTGATCTAACTCACGAAAATATCTTCAGCGTATGGAAATTGGTGTGATAACTTTGACAACATCAAAACATAAGCAATCTGACGCACTCGCTGAGAGGAAGACGATAATGACCCCGTTTATGACTGAAGATTTCCTGCTGGATACCGAATTTGCCCGCCGTCTGTATCATGATTACGCTAAAGACCAGCCAATCTTCGACTACCACTGCCATTTGCCGCCGCAACAAATCGCGGATAACTACCGTTTTAATAACCTGTATGACATCTGGCTGAAAGGTGATCACTACAAGTGGCGCGCCATGCGCACTAACGGCGTCGCTGAACGCTTGTGTACCGGTGATGCGTCCGATCGCGAGAAGTTTGATGCATGGGCCGCGACGGTCCCACACACCATCGGTAACCCGCTCTACCACTGGACGCATCTTGAACTGCGTCGCCCATTTGGTATTACAGGTAAGCTGTTGTCTCCTGCAACTGCCGATGAAATCTGGAATCAGTGCAACGAATTGCTGGCGCAGGATCGGTTTTCCGCACGTGGAATCATGCAGCAGATGAATGTGAAAATGGTCGGCACCACCGATGACCCGATCGATTCTCTGGAGCATCACGCAGCGGTCGCGAAAGACAGCACCTTTGCTATCAAAGTGCTGCCAAGCTGGCGTCCGGATAAAGCCTTCAACATTGAACTGGCGACCTTTAACGATTACATGGCGAAGCTCGGTGAAGTGTCTGACACCGAGATCCGCCGCTTTACCGACCTGCAAACCGCGCTTACTAAACGTCTTGATCACTTTGCTGCGCACGGCTGTAAAGTCTCCGACCATGCGCTGGATGTGGTGTTGTTTGCCGAGTCTAACGAAGCTGAACTGGATAACATCCTGGCGCGTCGTCTGGCGGGTGAAACCCTGAGCGAGCATGAAGTTGCCCAGTTCAAAACTGCCGTACTGGTGTTCCTTGGCGCTGAATATGCTCGTCGCGAATGGGTGCAGCAGTACCACATTGGCGCACTGCGTAATAACAACCTGCGTCAGTTCAAACTGCTGGGCGCGGATGTCGGTTTTGACTCCATTAACGATCGTCCGATGGCTGAAGAACTGTCCAAACTGCTAAGCAAGCAGAATGAACAGAACCTGCTGCCGAAAACCATCCTGTACTGCCTGAACCCGCGCGATAACGAAGTGCTGGGCACCATGATCGGTAACTTCCAGGGCGAAGGTATGCCGGGCAAAATGCAGTTCGGTTCCGGCTGGTGGTTCAACGACCAGAAAGACGGGATGGAACGTCAGATGACCCAACTGGCACAGCTCGGTCTGCTGAGCCGTTTTGTGGGTATGCTGACTGATAGCCGCAGCTTCCTGTCTTACACGCGCCATGAATACTTCCGCCGTATTCTGTGCCAGATGATTGGCCGTTGGGTTGCCGCCGGTGAAGCACCTGCAGATATTCAACTGCTGGGTGAGATGGTGAGAAATATTTGCTTCAACAATGCGCGTGATTACTTCGCCATTGAACTGAACTAAGAGCCTATCCATTAGGCTATTTTACTTGCCAGTTTGAACCTGGGCAGTGCTCAAAATCCTCACGTACTGCGTGTACGCTCCGGTTTTTGCGCGCTGTCCGTGTCCAAACTGGCTGCGACAATATACGCCTACTGAGATAGGCTCTAAGGTCCGGGTTGATATGCAATACATCAAGATCCATGCGCTGGATAACGTCGCGGTAGCGCTCGCTGATTTGGCTGAAGGGACGGAAGTTACCGTTGATGGTCAGGTCGTCACCCTGCGCCAGGCGGTGACTCGCGGTCATAAATTCGCTTTACGCGATATTGCGAAAGGCGAAAACGTCATTAAATACGGTTTGCCAATCGGCCATACGCTGGCGGACGTTGCGGCGGGTGAGCATATTCATGCTCATAACACGCGCACCAATCTGAGCGACCTGGACACGTATCGCTACCAACCTGATTTCCAGCCGGAAGTCGCGCAACCTGCCGATCGCGATGTGCAGATTTATCGTCGCGCGAACGGTGACGTTGGGGTGCGTAATGAACTGTGGATCCTGCCAACCGTAGGCTGCGTCAACGCCATGGCGCGCCAGATGCAGAACCGTTTCCTGAAAGAAACGAATGACGCTGACGGTATCGACGGCGTGCATCTCTTCAGCCACACCTACGGCTGCTCGCAGCTTGGCGATGACCACATCAACACTCGCACCATGCTGCAAAACATGGTGCGTCACCCGAATGCGGGGGCGGTGCTGGTGGTTGGCCTCGGTTGTGAAAACAACCAGGTGGATGCTTTCCGCGAAACGTTAGGGGAGTATGATCCTGACCGCGTTCACTTTATGGTCTGCCAGCATCAGGAAGACGAAGTGGAAGCAGGGATTGAACATCTCCATCAGCTGTACAACGTGATGCGTAACGATAAGCGCGAGCCGGGTAAACTCGGCGAGCTGAAGTTTGGTCTGGAATGTGGCGGATCTGACGGCTTGTCCGGGATCACCGCTAACCCGATGCTGGGACGTTTCTCTGACTACGTGATCGCCAACGGCGGGACTACCGTGCTGACTGAAGTTCCGGAGATGTTCGGTGCCGAGCAGCTATTAATGGACCACTGCCGCGATGAAGAAACCTTCGGTAAGCTGGTGACCATGGTCAATGACTTCAAGCAATACTTCATTGCTCACGACCAGCCGATCTACGAGAACCCATCGCCGGGGAACAAAGCGGGTGGTATCACCACGCTGGAAGATAAATCACTGGGCTGTACACAGAAAGCGGGTTCCAGCAAAGTTGTCGATGTACTACGCTACGGTGAACGCCTGAAAACGCCTGGTCTGAATCTGTTAAGTGCTCCGGGTAATGACGCCGTTGCGACCAGTGCGCTGGCGGGGGCGGGCTGCCATATGGTGTTGTTCAGTACCGGGCGCGGTACACCGTACGGCGGTTTTGTACCGACGGTGAAAATCGCGACCAACAGCGAGCTGGCCGCGAAGAAAAAGCATTGGATCGATTTTGATGCCGGGCAGCTAATCCACGGTAAAGCGATGCCGCAATTGCTGAACGAGTTTGTCGATACCATCGTTGAGTTTGCTAACGGCAAGCAAACCTGCAATGAGCGCAACGATTTCCGGGAACTCGCGCTGTTTAAGTCGGGAGTGACGCTGTAATAAATCCCTGATGGTGCCTGCAGGTCTGCGCAAACCGTAGGCCTGATAAGCGTAGCGCCATCAGGCACAAACCGTTGCCGGATGCTGGCGAACGCGCCTTATCCGGCCTACAAAATGGAGTTGGGGTTGCTTGCATGACCGCGTATTGGCTGGCCCAGGGCGTAGGTGTCATCGCCTTTCTGATCGGTATTACCACTTTTTTTAATCGTGACGAGCGCCGGTTCCGGCTACAGCTCGCCGTCTATAGCGCCACCATTGGCGTGCATTTTTTCCTGATGGGGGCCTGGCCCGCGGGAATGAGCGCTGAGCTTAATACCATCCGCACGCTCGTCTCAATGCATACCCGCAAACTGTGGGTAATGACCGTTTTTATTGTCCTCACGCTGGTTCTTGGGTTGGCAAAATTGCAGCATGCTATGGAGCTACTGCCTATTATTGGCACGCTTGCCAGTACCTGGGCACTGTTTCGTTGCAAAGGGCTAACCGTGCGCTGTGTGATGTGGTGTGCAACCGCCTGCTGGGTTGTTCATAATTTCTGGTTAGGATCGATTGGCGGGACGATGATCGAAGGCAGCTTTCTGGTGATGAACGGCCTGAACATTATCCGCTTTCGGCGGATGCAAAAGCGCGGTATTGATCCCTTTAAAATTGAAAACAGTGTACAGCAAGAAAAGCCCTCCGCCCGCTGACGGAGGGGCTGTGATTAGCCGCGCAGGGCGTTATTTGCCAGACGTTCGTCTTCAGCCTGGCAGGCTGCAGCAGTAAACAACACGTCAGTTGATGAGTTCAGCGCCGTTTCACAGGAATCCTGCAATACACCGATGATAAAGCCAACGGCCACCACCTGCATGGCGATGTCATTCGGGATACCGAACATATTGCACGCCAGCGGGATCAGCAGCAGGGAGCCTCCTGCGACGCCTGACGCGCCGCAAGCACACAGCGATGCCACCACGCTCAGCAACAGCGCCGTCGGTAAATCAACCGGGATCCCCAGCGTATTCACCGCCGCCAGCGTCAGTACGGTAATGGTGATCGCCGCGCCCGCCATATTGATGGTGGCGCCCAGCGGGATAGATACCGAGTAGGTATCACGGTCCAGATTCAGCTTCTCACACAGCGCCATATTCACCGGAATGTTGGCGGCAGAGCTGCGGGTAAAGAAAGCGTACACGCCGCTTTCGCGCAGACAGGCCAATACCAGCGGATACGGGTTACGGCGAATTTTCCAGAATACCAGCAGCGGGTTGACCACCAGCGCCACCAGCAGCATACAGCCGACCAGCACGGTCAGCAGTTGAGCGTAGCCCCACAGCGTGGCAAAACCGGTGGTTGCCAGCGTGGAGGAGACCAGGCCGAAGATGCCGATCGGGGCGAAACGGATCACCAGCTTCACCATAAAGGTGACGGCATTGGACATATCATTGACCAGATTTTTGGTCGTTTCATTACCGTGGCGCAGCGCAAAGCCCAGACCGACGGCCCAGAGCAGAATACCGATATAGTTGGCGTTAACCAGGGCATCAATGGGGTTAGAAACCATGCTCATCAGCAGGCTACGCATCACTTCAACAATACCGGATGGCGGCACGATATCGCCAGCGCTGCTGGAAAGGTGCAGTGTCGACGGGAAGGCGAAGCTGAAAACGACGGCCGCTAACGCGGCTGAAAACGTTCCGAGCAGGTAGAGGAACAGAATCGGGCGGATATTGGTTTTTTGCCCGTGTTGGTGGTTGGCGATAGAGGCCATGACCAGCATCAGAACCAGAATTGGCGCGACGGCTTTTAATGCGCCGACGAACAGCGTACCCAGCAGACCAACGGCTTCTGCCGCAGGTTTTGACACCAGTGCGAGTAAAATCCCCAGTACCAGGCCAATCAAAATTTGTTTAACCAGGCTCCCTTGTGCCAAACGCGAGAGTAGCCCCGATGAACGTTGCGTAGTCATGTCGTGATCCTTTCATTGTGTTGTTGCTCATCCATCGTGCGCTCTTACGACGCATCTTTCTGGATGTAACAAAGTGTTTGCGTGGTTGAGTATAAGGAAAGATAACGCTTCGGGAAGAGAAATATCCTGGATTCCCCGTTGAGATCATATTTTATAACTTTGAATTAACATTGTTTTGACATGATGAACAAAAAGCCCGACGCACATAGTGTGCCGTCGGGCTTTTCAGCTAGCAGATAACGTTACTGTATTTGCTGCTTTTTATCGTGCTGGTGGTTGACCCACGCGTTCACAATCAGCGTTACAAACAGAATACCGAACACTACGCCTAACGAAATAGCGATCGGGATATGGTAGAAATCGACGATCAGCATCTTGATACCGATAAACACCAGGATGATCGACAAACCATATTTCAGCATCGAGAAACGCTCCGCCACACCTGCCAACAGGAAGTACATCGCACGCAGCCCCAAAATAGCAAACAGGTTCGAGGTCAGCACGATGAACGGGTCGGTGGTAACGGCAAAGATAGCCGGAATACTGTCGACGGCGAAAATCACGTCGCTCAGCTCAACCAGAATCAACACCAACATCAGCGGCGTGACAAACAGCAGACCGTTTTTACGCACGAAGAATTTTTCATCTTCGATGGTATCGGTCATGCGTAAATGGCCGCGCAGCCAGCGTACTAACGGTCTGTCGCCGATACCGGAGGCATCTTCTTTCGCCAGCGCCATCTTCACGCCGGTAAACAGCAGGAACGCGCCGAACACGTACAGCAGCCACTCAAACTGGGCGATAAGCCAACTGCCGGCGAAGATCATGATCGTACGTAATACAATCGCACCCAGTACGCCATACACCAGTACCCGACGCTGCAATGCAGGGGGGACGGAGAAGTAGCTGAACAGCATCAGCCAGACAAAGACGTTATCTACTGCCAGCGATTTTTCAATTAAATAGCCGGTAAGGAACGCCAGCGCCTGCGGGTCGGCAACGGCGCGGCCCTGAGTCTCAGCCAGGTACCACCAGAATGCCGCGTTAAACAGCAACGACAACGTTACCCAGACGATTGACCAGGCCGCAGCCTGCTTCATCGACATCGTGTGCGCGCCACGACGACCCTGCAACAGCAGGTCAATGGCCAGCATAATGACCACCACAACAGCGAAGCCACCCCATAACAACGGTGTGCCGACAGTATTCATTTTATTTCCCCATGCATAAAAAAACGGCCAACGCCGAATGACGTTAGCCGCTGCTTTTTATGCATAGACCTTGCCATTCGGCAAGGTCTCACTTACAACAACAAAGGAATACGATGGCGTATTCCTTTGTTATCGCCCGGTGACCGGATGTGGTTTTTCACACATCGTAATGACGATCAACCGACAACAAAGTTACTCCCCTTTGCGGGTTACAAAATATTACAGGCCATGCATTCAGTCAATGGCCTGCAACATTCGTTTTACACACATTTACGCAGTCAGCGAGGTTACCGCTTCGTCTGCCGGGAAAACCACGCCGGTCTGGCGGCGAATTTCCGTTTGCAGTTTAGCGGTGATACGACTGACGGCCAGTGCCGGGTGATCCACTTCGCCGGATTCAACCAAATGGGCAAACGCCTCTGCCTCATACAGCATAGTATTGATGTGCTGAGGCACCGTAAGATCCTGCGTTTTGCCCCCGCGCGGAATAAAGCACACTTTCTGACACTCGGAAATCTTCTCGATAACCAGTGACCCTGATTCGCCCTGAATTTCGCTGGCCAGTACGGAATCACTGACTTTCGAGTGCTGCAACGTGACGCTAAAATCGCCGTAATTGAGTACGACCACGCCGTGGGCATCCACGCCGCTTTCCAGCAGGCTGGCGCTGGCCTGAACGCTCAGTGGTTCGCCCCACAGCGCAACCGCCGAGGCCAGGCAGTAAAAACCGATATCCATAATCGAGCCATTGGAGAACGCCGGATTAAACGTATTGGGATTTTCACCGTCGAGATAGCGCTGGTAACGCGAGGAGTACTGGCAGTAATTGATAAACGCTTTTCTGATTCTTCCAACTTTGGGAAGAGATTCCTGTAACAGCAGGAAGTTAGGCAGGCTGGCGGTCTTAAATGCTTCAAACAGCACCACCTGGTTTTCACGCGCGCAGGCGATAGCGGCTTCGGCTTGCGCCAGGTTTGAGGCCAGCGGTTTCTCACAAATGACATGCTTTTTGTGCTGTAGAAACAGCGTTGTCTGCGGGAAGTGCAGAGAGTTCGGACTGGCAATGTAAACGGCATCAATCGCGTCGCTTTGCGCCATGGCCTCCAGCGAGGTAAACAGATGCTCGACGGGGTAATCGTTGGCGAAGGTCTGTGCCTGCTCAAGGCTACGGGAATAGACTGCGGTTAACTTATACTTGCCGGTTTCATGGGCGGCATCGACAAACTGGCGGGTGATCCAGTTTGTGCCAATTACTGAGAAACGTATCATAAAGGCCTTCAGGCTGCGAAAAGGGATCCTTGCGTCAATTTAGCATGCCCTGAAGACAAAGCCAGTGCGCTACGGCGCAGTTTGCTTTAACGATTGTTGCGTTAACCACAGGCGGGTATCGAACTCCAGTTGGTGATACTGAGGCTCCATATGGCAGCAGAGCTGGTAAAACGCTTTGTCGTGCTCTTTTTCTTTCAGATGCGCCAGTTCATGCACGACGATCATGCGTAAAAAGGGTTCGGGGGCATTGCGAAAAACGGTCGCCACGCGGATTTCCGCTTTGGCTTTGAGCTTGCCACCCTGCACGCGGGAGACGGCAGTATGCAGTCCCAGCGCATTTTTCAACACGTGTATCTTACTGTCATACATGACTTTATTCAGCGGCGGGGCGTTTCGCAGAAACTGATTTTTCAGATCCTGGGTATATTGCCAGAGCGCTTTGTCGGTCGCGAAGTCATGCGTACCCGGATAGCGCTTCTCCAGCACCGCCCCCAGACGCTGTTCAGCAATCAGCGTACGAACCTGGGAAAGTAAATTCTCCGGGTAGCCTTGCAGATAGGTCAACTGACTCATTAGTGCCCCATATAAAGTATAAAAAGTGTATACTCACGCACCCTTTTCAGGGATACGCCGAAATTTTACCATTCAGGAGGGCCGATGAGCCACATAGACAACGGTTTCCGTTCGCTGTCACTTAAACGTTTCCCGGAGACGGATGACGTTAACCCGCTGCTGGCGTGGGAAGCTGCAGATGAATATCTGCTGCAACAGCTGGACGATACCGAGATTAGCGGCCCGGTGCTTCTCCTGAATGATACTTTCGGCGCGCTGGGCTGTGCGCTGGCGGAACATACGCCGTATAGCATTGGCGACTCTTATCTCAGCGAGCTTGCCACACGCGAGAACCTGCGTCACAACGATATTGCCGAGTCGAGCGTCAAATTCCTCGACAGTACCGCTGAATATCCGCAGGCGCCGGGCGTGGTGCTGATTAAGCTGCCAAAAACCATGGCGCTGCTGGAACAGCAACTGCGCGCGCTGCGTGAAGTGGTGACGCCACAAACGCGCATCATCGCGGGCGCGAAGGCGCGCGATGTGCATACCTCGACGCTGGAGCTGTTCGAAAAAGTGTTGGGGCCAACCACCACGACGCTGGCGTGGAAAAAAGCCCGTCTGATCAACTGTACGTTCAGCAAACCTGAGCTGGCCGCCGCCTCGCAAACGTTGAGCTGGAAGCTGGAAGGCACCGAGTGGATTATCCATAACCACGCCAACGTCTTCTCCCGTACCGGGCTGGATATTGGTGCGCGCTTCTTTATGGAACATCTGCCGGAAAACCTCGAAGGCGAGATTGTCGATCTCGGTTGTGGCAACGGTGTGATTGGCCTGACTTTGCTGGAGAAGAACCCGCAAGCCAGAGTGGTCTTTGTGGATGAATCGCCGATGGCGGTGGCTTCAAGCCGTCTGAACGTCGAAAGCAACATGCCGGAAGCATTGGATCGCTGCGAGTTTATGATCAACAACGCGCTGTCTGGCGTGGAGCCTTTCCGCTTTAACGCTGTGTTGTGTAACCCGCCGTTCCACCAGAAGCATGCGCTGACCGATAACATCGCCTGGGAGATGTTCCACCACGCGCGCCGTTGCCTGAAAATCAATGGTGAACTGTACATCGTGGCCAACCGCCACCTCGACTACTTCCACAAGCTGAAGAAGATTTTCGGCAACTGCGTGACCATCGCCAGCAATAATAAATTCGTGGTGCTGAAAGCGGTCAAAACTGGTCGCCGCCGCTAATCGCGTGTGCCGGATGGCGGCTAACTCCTTATCCGGCCTACGAAAGACGTGACGTTAAATTTCCAGTGCCAGTCGGGTGCCTTGTGCAATAGCGCGTCGGGCATCCAGTTCCATTGCCACATCGCAGCCGCCGATCAGATGCACCGTTTTACCTGCCGCGTGCAGCGGATCGACCAGTTCACGGCGTGGCTCTTGTCCGGCGCAAATCACCACGTGATCCACATTCAGGATCTGTAGCTCGCCGTTGATCATCACGTGTAACCCGTCATCATCGATCTTCTGATAGCTCACCGCCGGGATCATTTTTACGCCGCGTGAAAGCAGGGTAGCACGGTGGATCCATCCCGTTGTTTTGCCTAAACCTTGTCCTGGTTTACTGGCTTTACGCTGCAACATCACTATCTGGCGTGGGCTGCGGGGTAGATGTGGGCCTTCCGGACGTAAACCGCCGGGCTGTTGCAGACTGGTGTCGATTCCCCATTCCACGCAGAACTCGGCAATGTTCTGGCTGGTGGGATCGCCAGGCTGGCTCAGATACATGGCGGTATCAAAACCGATCCCGCCACAGCCAACGATCGCCACGCGTTTACCCACTGGCGTCTTATCGCGCAGGACGTCGAGATAGCTCAGCACTTTAGGGTGATCGATCCCCTCGATCGGCGGCATGCGCGGCTCGATCCCGCTGGCGAGGATCACGTCGTCGAAGGTGTGCAGATCGCGTGCGCTGACAAAGTGATTCAGTTTCAGCGTTACGCCAGTCACGTCGATCATCCGGCGGTAGTAGCGCAGGGTTTCATAGAATTCTTCCTTGCCGGGGATCTGTTTGGCGATATTAAACTGCCCGCCAATCTCGCCATATGCGTCAAACAGCGTAACGTGATGCCCGCGCGCGGCGGCATTAATGGCGAAGGCGAGACCCGCAGGGCCCGCGCCGACCACCGCCAGATTTTTCGGATGAGTGGCCGCAACGATCGGCATTTTGGTTTCATGGCAAGCGCGCGGATTGACCAGGCAAGAGGTGACTTTGCCGACGAAGATCTGATCCAGGCAGGCCTGGTTACAGCCGATACAGGTATTGATCTCATCCGCTCGTCCGCTTTGCGCTTTTGACAGCAGTTCGGCATCGGCGAGGAACGGGCGAGCCATCGACACCATATCGGCATCGCCACGGGCCAGAATATCATCGGCGACTTTAGGATCGTTAATGCGGTTGGTGGTAACCAGTGGGATCGTCACATGCCCTTTCAGCTTTCGCGTCACCCAACTAAACGCGCCGCGCGGTACCGGGGTCGCGATAGTGGGAATGCGTGCCTCATGCCAGCCAATACCGGTGTTAATAATGGTGGCGCCTGCAGCTTCTATCGCCTGTGCAAGCTGGACGGTTTCGTCGAAGGTTCCGCCGTTTTCCACCAGGTCGAGCATCGACAGGCGGAAGATAATAATAAAGTCATTGCCGGCGCGCTGGCGTACCGCCCGCACGACTTCCACGGCAAAACGCATGCGGTTGGTATACTCGCCGCCCCATTGGTCATTGCGCTGATTGGTGCGCAGAGTCAGGAATTCGTTGATCAGATACCCTTCCGACCCCATCACTTCTACGCCATCGTAGCCCGCTTCCCGCGCCAGTTGGGCGCAATGGGCAAAATCTTCAATCAGTTGCAGCACTTCATCGTGCGTCAGCTCATGCGGCGTAAAGCGGTTAATAGGGGCCTGAATGGCTGAAGGCGCAACCAGATGCGGTTGATAGCTGTAGCGACCAGTGTGCAGGATTTGCAGGGCGATTTTCCCGCCTTCATCGTGAACCGCATCGGTAATGACGCGATGGTGTACGAGCTGGCTAGTGTCGTTCAGCATCGCCCCGCCTTCCATACCCACGCCCGATAACGCGGGCGCAATTCCTCCGGTCACAATCAGGGCTACGCCGTGACGAGCGCGTTCAGCATAGAACGCGGCTAGCCGTTCTGCACCATCAGGATACTCTTCCAGACCGGTATGCATTGAACCCATCAGCACGCGGTTTTTAAGCGTGGTGAATCCCAAATCGAGCGGGGCGAACAGCGACGGATAGCTCATAAAGGTGTCCAGTATGTAAAATTATTGTTATGTGGTCGGATGAGTTACTAATTTAGCCGTCGCCGCGTAAAAGGGAAAAGGGGAATGCCGTGATTGTGATGGGATTCAAAAAAGAGGCTCTCCTTTTCAGGAGAGCCAATCGACGTTACTGCTGTTTAAGAAAATCGTTATACAGCATGTAGAGATGCGCGGCGCTCCAGGAGAAGTTAGGTGCACCCTGCTGTGCGCCGGTCAACGGGTTGTAGTTTTCCTGAATTGGACCTTCTGCCGTCAGCCCTTTGGCATGCTGGAAGAAAGTATCGGCCAGTTTTAATGCTTCAGCGCGATAGCCATAACGCGCCATCCCTTTTAGCCCGAACCAGAACTGATCCACCCAGACGCGTCCGCGCCAGTATATGTCCGCGCCGAAGGCCGGATTGGTCAGCGCTGCGGTGCCAAGTGGGACATATGTGTTGAACTCTTTCGGATCGAGCATCACGCTAACTACCGCATCCGCATGGGATTGTGTGGCCGCACCGTTAAACAGCGGTGACCAGCCTTCCGGTCCTTAACCGGCCTACAAAGGAGGTCCTTTAGTAGACCGGATAAGATACGTTAGTATCGCCATCCGGCAGTGGTTAGACCTGCTCCACGCTCACCCGTAATGCGGCCAGGGCTTTGCGGGTTGATCGCAATACCAGTTCGCATTGCTCGATCGTTAATGTTAACGGCGGTTCGATACGGATCGTCTTCGCGTTATTCAGTGTTCCGGCGACCAGCACTCGCTGACGGAACATTTCACTGGCAAAGCTGTAGCCAATCTCATTATCGACAAACTCAATCGCCATCAGCATGCCTTTGCCGCGAACGTCGTGTACCAGATCCGGATATTCACGCGCCAGGTGACGGAAGCCATCCAGCAACATATCGCCTTTCTGCTCTGCCTGAGCGGGTAAATTTTGCTCCAGCAGGACGTTAATGGTCGCCAGCGCCGCCGCGCATGAGAGCGGGTTGCCACCGAACGTGGTGGTATGCAGGAAAGGATTGTCGAACAGGACGGAGAACACTTCTTCAGTGGCAATGGTCGCGCCAATTGGCATTACGCCACCCCCAAGCGCCTTGGCCAGACACAGAATGTCAGGCTGCACGTTTTCATGTTCGCAGGCGAACATCTTGCCGGTGCGCCCCATGCCGGTTTGCACTTCGTCGAGGATCATCAGCGCGCCAAACTCATCGCAAAGTTTACGTACCGCGGTTAAATACCCTTGCGGCGGCAGGATCACGCCTCCTTCCCCCTGGATTGGCTCCAGAATCACGGCGGCAACATCGTCGCCGGTCTTTTTGCATTCGCTCAGGACGGTGCGCATGGCATCAATATCGCCAAAAGGAACATGGCGGAAGCCCGGCAGCAGCGGCATAAACGGTTTGCGGAAGGTTGATTTAGCGGTGGCGGATAGCGACCCCAGCGATTTACCGTGGAAGGCTCCGCTGGTGGCAATAAATGTAAATTTACCGCGCGGCGATTGATACGCTTTCGCCAGTTTTAGCGCCGCTTCAACCGACTCGGTCCCGCTGTTACTGAAGAAACTGTATTTCAGCTTTCCGGGAGCCAGTGCAGCAAGCGTTTTTGCCAGCATGGCCCGTAATGGGTCAAGTAATTCCTGGCTGTGCAGAGGTTGCTTCGCGAGTTGATTCTGTACGGCGGAGACCACTACTGGATTACGGTGCCCCACGTTGAAAATTCCAAAACCTCCCAGGCAATCGACAAACTCCTGTCCCTGGGTGTCGACAAGCGTATTCAGGCTTCCCGCTTGCCACTCTACGGCTCCGTAATCCCCGCCGGCAGTTACAGATTTTCTATACTCTAAGAACCCCGGATTGACATGCTCTTTGAAGTAATCAATCACCTCTCGGTTTAGTGCTTTCATTTCCTCATGATCAAGCGTTCGCTTCTCGATGAGATTCAGTGCGTGTGCGCTGCAGGCCAGAGCCGATGCGCTGGAAGGTAACCTGTTCAAAATATGCTCCCGGAGCTCGCGTATCACATGATACTGAATTAAGTATTGCAGGGATTGCGCCATCCCGACGCGCTTAACGAAAATCGGGATAAACACCAGGGAAGATCTTGCTTGTACAACATTTAATCTCAAACATTAACATTTGCTGGCATTTTGCCCAGGTTTACGCGCGTAAAACCGACGAGAAAAACGCGTTATTGCGCTAAAAGTGGGCAAAAATTGCACTATTGCAGTGCGCTGAGTGAAGGTGCATTGAATAGTTACGCAATGAAAGTATTTTAAATCAATGAATTAGAAAACATACAAATTTTGAGGTTTAATCGCAAATTGCGATCTAAATCAAATTTAACAACTAAAGTTAAAAAGATTAGCGCCGAAATAACATAAGCCGAAAGAGTTAACAACCAGATAACCTGCACAGGACGCAACCATGTCTTCTCATCCCTACGTTAGTCAGCAAAATACACCGCTGGATGATGATATCACCCTCATGTCGACCACCGATTTACAAAGCTATATCACCCATGCGAACGATACCTTTGTTCAGGTCAGCGGCTATCAGCTGAATGAATTGCTTGCTCAGCCGCACAACCTGGTTCGTCACCCGGACATGCCGAAAGCGGCGTTTGCGGATATGTGGTACACCCTGAAACAGGGGGAACCGTGGAGCGGTATTGTGAAAAACCGGCGGAAGAATGGCGATCACTACTGGGTGAGGGCCAATGCGGTGCCGATGGTGCGGGAAGGACGTGTAACCGGGTATATGTCGATCCGTACCCGGGCGACGGAAGCGGAAATCGCGGCGGTCGAACCTTTATATAAAGCACTCAATGAAGGCCGTTGTCATCGGCGCGTCCATAAGGGGCTGGTGGTACGTAAAGGCTGGTTGGGTAAACTCCCGTCGCTTCCGGTTCGCTGGCGGGTACGCAGTGTCATGGCTTTTATGTTTGTCATCCTGGCAACTGCGCTACAGCAGATGGGCGCTGAATGGCCGCAACTGTTGGTGAGCGCGCTGGTGATGATGCTGGCGACGGTTATTTTCGAATGGCAGATTGTGCGTCCCATTGAGAATGTTGCCCAGCAGGCACTGAAAGTCGCGACCGGTGAGCGCAACAGCGTGACCCATCTTAACCGTAGCGATGAACTGGGTCTGATGCTACGGGCGGTGGGGCAGCTAGGGTTAATGTGCCGTTGGCTTATTCATGACGTGTCGAGTCAGGTCAGCTGTGTGCGTAACGACAGTGAAACGCTGGCGAAAGGCAGCGATGATTTAAACAAGCATACGCAGCAGACGGTAGAAAATGTGCAGGAAACGGTCACCACCATGAATCAGATGGCGGCATCGGTGAAGCAAAACTCTGCGACAGCAGCGGCGGCTGACAAGCTGTCTATTGCCGCCAGCAGCGCAGCGACACAGGGCGGTGAGGCGATGGATACAGTCATTAAAACAATGGACGATATTGCCAACAGCACCCAACGGATCGGCACTATCACGACCCTGATTAACGATATCGCCTTCCAGACAAATATTCTGGCGCTGAATGCGGCGGTTGAAGCGGCCAGGGCTGGCGAACAAGGAAAAGGATTTGCGGTGGTGGCCGGAGAGGTACGCCATCTTGCCAGTCGTAGTGCAAGCGCAGCAAATGACATCCGTAAACTGATTGATGCCAGCGCCGACAAGGTGCAGTCCGGCTCCGATCAGGTTCATGCCGCAGGGCGGACAATGGATGATATTGTGGCGCAGGTCCAGAATGTGACGCAGTTGATTGCTCAAATCAGCCATTCAACGCTGGAGCAGTCAGATGGTCTTTCCAGCCTGACCCGTGCCGTAAATGAGTTGAGCAATATTACGCAGAAAAATGCCGAACTGGTCGAAGAGAGCGCGCAGATTTCAGCAATGGTGAAACATCGTGCCGGTCGCCTGGAAGATGCGGTGACCGTGCTGCATTAATTCTCACCCTATCCCATTTTCCCGCCAAACGCTTATCGTCCCCGGTAGGCGTTTTTGTAATGATTTTGTTAATCATATATTAAATAATACCACTTTGGTATTACGATTCTATTTTCCTTATTCCGTTCTGACCGCGAGTGTCCTGTTTTTAAATATTGTTAAATATCGCTTATATAACGATCGGTCTTGCTTTATTCATCGTCAAAAACTATTTCGTAACATTGATGAAAATTAAAAAACGATCAATATCATAAAGTTAGGTGAGTGTTGACCGATAAGGATATCTGTCTGAAGAAAACTGTCTCCAGGGAGAAAATATGTTCTTGCATAACGTAAAGATTCGCTCGAAATTATTTATCGCGTTTGGTTTGTTTATTGTACTGATGATGGTGAGTTCGGGCCTTTCGCTGTTGAGTCTGGATCGTAGTAACAGTGGGATGCAGAACATCATTACCAATGACTATCCGATTACGGTAAAAGCCAATCTGCTCATTGATAATTTTCAGGAGTTTGTCAGTACTCAACAATTGATGTTATTGGATGAGGAAGGCAAATGGATCCAGGCGTCCCAGGAAAAGCTCGATACCATCAGCCAGCAAATTTCTGCTCTGCTGGATGCGCTGAGTGCTGCACCTCTCAATGATGCATCCAAAAAAATTGTTGCGGATATCCGCGATGTGCGTGAGCAGTATCTGGCTTCCCGATTCCGCATTCTGCAGGCGCTGCAGAATCACGATCGCTCCGGTGCGATGCACGAGATGATGACCCGCACGGTGAATGTGCAGCAGGCGTATAAAGCAAAAGTGCAGGAATTGATCGCCATTGAAGATGCCCAGATGCAGAAGGCGGGCGCTCAGGTGGAATATGATTTCCACACCAATCGCGCGCTGTTGATTACTCTGGCGCTGATAAGCATTGCCGCCGGTTGTGTGATGGGGTGGTATATTGTGCGCTCAATTACCCGACCTCTTAATGAAGCTGTGCAGTTTGCCGAGGCGATTGCGCAGGGCGACCTTACTCGCAACATCAGTATGGAACAGAAGGATGAGACCGGTGTGCTGCTGCAAGCGCTGATGGCAATGAAAACCCGACTGTTAGAGATTGTCGAGGAAGTGCAAAACGGCTCCGAAAATATCTCTGCGGCGGCGGCGCAGATTGTCGCGGGTAATCAGGATTTGGCTGCGCGTACCGAAGAACAGGCAAGCTCGGTAGAACAGACTGCGGCGTCAATGGAACAAATTACCGCGACGGTCAAAACGACGGCAGACCATACCCATGAAGCGACGAAGTTGTCTACGGGAGCGGCGGCGGTGGTGAAAAACAACGGTGAGATGATGAATCAGGTGACGCAGAAAATACGCGTGATTAATGAAACCTCTAACCGTATGTCAGAGATTATCAACCTGATAGATTCGATTGCTTTTCAAACCAATATTTTGGCGCTGAATGCGGCTGTCGAAGCGGCGCGCGCCGGTGAGCATGGACGTGGTTTCGCGGTAGTAGCCGGAGAAGTGCGTCAACTGGCGCAAAAAAGCGCATCGTCTGCCAGTGAGATCCGCAATCTGATTGAAGACTCCACCAGTCAAACCCGGGAAGGACTGGTGCTGGTTGAAAAAGCCAACGCGTTGATCAATGGAATGGTCACTAACGTTGAAGAAATGGATGTGATATTGCGGGAAATTGGTCAGGCCAGCCGCGAGCAGACGGACGGTATTTCGCAGATTAACAGTGCGATTGGCCTTATCGACACCACCACGCAACAGAACTCCTGTCTGGTAGAAGAGTCCGTTGCGGCAGCGGCGTCATTAAACGAACAGGCATTACACTTAAAAGAGATGATTAAAGTGTTCCGCGTACGTAAAGAGGACGCGCAGCCTGCTTAATCAAGCTGGGTGATGTCCAGCGATGCGCGATCGATAATACCGATGATCTTCTTGATTTGCGCTTCGCTGGTGTCACCGTGATTGACCCGCAGATCCAGCACGGCTTTAAAATTCTCCAGTGCTCTTTTCATCTGTGGATTCTTGCGTAATTCAAAGCCGACACAGCGTGCTTTAATACGTTCGTGGATATGTTCCAGATGTTCCTGGTTCTCTTCCAGCCATTGCAGGCCTTGCTCGGTGATTGTGATTTGCTTACGTCCGCCTTCCTCGTCACGGATGGCGATAAGCGACTGATCCTGCAAGAAATCCAGTGTCGGATAAATCACGCCCGGGCTTGGGGTGTAATTACCCTGAGTCAATGTTTCAATGGCTTTGATTAGCTCATAACCGTGACTGGCATCGCGGGTCAAAATATCGAGAATCACCAGCCGTAATTCGCCGTGGCCGAAGAAACGCTGACGTCGACCGCCACCGCCGCCGCGACCGTGGCGGTGTCCGCAGCCATGCTCATGGTGGTGTTCTTTGTTACAGCCTTCGTGATGACGTTCTTCACCTTTACAGCAACCTTCGTGGTGTTCGCTGTGATGACCTTCGTGGCGATGTCCTTCACCCTTACAGCAGCCTTCGTGCTGGTGTTCTGCATGTTTGCAGCACCCTTCATGATGATCTTGCATCATTCATCTCCTGACGTTATTTAGATATATCTAATTTATATCTAAACTTTTTCTATTTGCAAGTGTATGCAGGAATATTAATTTAATTTATTGATTTATATATTTATTTTTTTGTTTCGCGTTTGGGGGGCGCTATCCATACTCTATCAAAAAAGTTCTTGCAATATTCTCAATTAGCAATCATTATCATTTAAAATTTATTTAGATATATCTAATCTCTGTCACGAAGGCGAAAAAATGACAAATAACATTCCACGCTATCCACAGCGCGTTCGCAATGAGCTGCGCTTCCGTGAACTGACCGTCCTGCGGGTTGAACGTATCAGCGCGGGTTTCCAGCGCATTGTACTGGGCGGTGACGCTCTGGATGGTTTTAGCTCACATGGTTTTGACGACCACACCAAGGTCTTTTTCCCTGAGCCGGGCAGTCACTTTGTGCCGCCCGTAGTGACGGATGAGGGGATTGTCTGGCCGGAGGGTGTGCGTCCGGTATCCCGTGATTACACGCCGTTGTATGACCAGGCACGCCATGAACTGGCGCTGGATTTTTATATCCACGACGGCGGCGTGGCGAGTACGTGGGCGATGAATGCGCGTGAAGGTGACAAATTGACGATTGGCGGACCGCGTGGCTCGCTGGTGGTACCAGAAGATTATGCGTACCAGGTTTACGTGTGTGATGAATCTGGAATGCCTGCGCTACGTCGTCGGCTGGAGGCGATCGGTCGTTTAGCGGTACGTCCAAACGTGACGGCGCTGGTTAGCGTACACGATGCAGCGTATCAGGATTATTTCGCTCATCTCGATGGTTTTACGATTCAGTGGTTTGTCGGCCATGACGAACAGGCAGTGAATGATCAGCTTTCACAGCTGACCGTACCTGCACAGGATTATTTCATTTGGATAACTGGCGAAGGAAAAGTGGTGAAAAACCTGAGCGCCCGCTTTGCTACTGAGGCTTTCGATCAGCAGTTGGTGCGTGCCGCGGCTTACTGGCATCAACGTCGGAACGTTAATTAATAATGTGACGGTGAAACGCCAAACGCCTGGCGGAATGCATAACTAAACGCTGCGGTGCTTGAATATCCCACATCGAGCGCCACGGCGGTTACGCTTTTATTTTTCTTCAGCATGAGTACAGACTCCAGAATTCGCATTTTTTGCTTCCAGACGCTGAAGGGTAATCCGGTTTCTTTTTTGAAATGACGCGAAAAGGTACGGGCAGACATACCCAAATGTTGTGCCCAATACTCTACTGAATGTTCCAGCGCCGGTGACGCTTGTATTGTTCGGCACACATGGGTTAATTCACGATCCTGCGGCCAGGGTAATACAAAGGCGACCTCTGGTAATTGCAGAATAATGTCAACCAGCACACTGACCAGTTTGCCTTCTTTTGACTGGCTATCATAATGGCCTGAAATTGAATTCGTGGCGTAATGAATAAACTCTCTGGCGAAATCACTGATCGCCACGACTTTACACTCATGGATACTTTCTTCGAGAAAACCCGGTTTAATATCCAGATTCTCTAAATGCACATCATCCAGCGCCCAAACTGCATGCTCAGTATTATTGGGGATCCAGATGCCGTAATGCGCGGGGATTATCCAGCACTTGCCGGCGACATCAATGCGCATACTGCCTTTGCGGGCAAAATGAAACTGCATAAAAGCGTGTGAGTGCTGCGGAACATGGTGGTTGGCTTCCAGGACATAAGAGCGAAAGTAAACGTCCTGCGGCAGTTCTGCCATGGAATCGTCCGGGAAGGAATTCCAATGTTTTTGCGCGAGAGTTTCCATAAATAAATCGTCAATGCTCCCGGTGGTGTGGCCGCTGTTCGATAGATCTTGTCCGCAAATCATAATACATACATTCTTTTTTCCATAATAATCTTGCGTAATAATTAATACCCCACTTTTGGTAAATACCATGAACACGCTTTGTTCAGATGCTGTCATCGTCAATGAAACAAATGATAACTGGACCCGAATGGGAAAAGAGCTGCTCCAGCAAGCAGATATTCAGATCAATGGTTCCCGCCCCTGGGACATTCAACTTCATCATGCCGGTTTCTTTAAACGGGTGCTGCAACAAGGCTCCCTGGGGCTTGGCGAAAGCTATATGGAAGGCTGGTGGGACTGTGAACGCCTCGATGTTCTGTTCTGCAAAATTCTGAAAGCAAAACTCGACCAGCAAATGCCGGGAAATCTGAAAGATATATTACGTATTGCCAGCGCCCGCCTGTTTAATTTGCAGTCTCGCAGTCGTGCGTGGATTGTCGGTAAAGAACACTACGATATTGGCAACGATCTCTTTGCACTCATGTTGGATCCCCACATGCAATATTCCTGTGGCTACTGGAAAGAGGCAACCACTTTAGAAGATGCGCAAAACGCCAAATTAAAAATGATTTGCGAGAAGCTGCAACTGAAACCGGGTATGCGTTTACTCGATATTGGTTGTGGCTGGGGCGGGCTGGCCGAATATGCGGCGCGTCATTACGGCGTGGCGGTAGAAGGCGTCACTATCTCGAAAGAGCAGCAAAAAATGGCGCAGCAGCGCTGTGAAGGGCTGGACGTTAATATTCTGCTGCAGGATTATCGCGACCTCGATAAACACTACGATCGTATTGTCTCCGTGGGGATGTTTGAACACGTAGGGCCGAAAAACTACGACACCTATTTCAGCATCGCCGACCGTTGTTTAAAACCGGATGGGCTGTTCCTGTTACATACTATTGGTAGCAATAAAAAAGGGATGAGTGTCGATCCGTGGATCAATAAATATATTTTCCCGAATGGCTGCTTACCGGCGATTTCTCATATTGCTGAAGCGAGCGAGTCGCGATTCGTGATGGAAGACTGGCATAACTTTGGCAGTGACTATGATAAAACGCTGATGGCCTGGCATGCGCGGTTTAATCAGGCGTGGCCGGAGCTGTCATCGCGTTATTCCGCGACTTTCAGAAGGATGTTCAATTATTACCTGTGCGCTTGTGCTGGT
Organism: Citrobacter sp. wls716; assembly: GCF_005280975.1. Lineage (NCBI taxonomy): Bacteria > Pseudomonadati > Pseudomonadota > Gammaproteobacteria > Enterobacterales > Enterobacteriaceae > Citrobacter > Citrobacter sp. wls716. Next base: position 119,378 of record NZ_SZWX01000017.1, on the reverse strand, counting down.
GCGTTCCGCGCCAGAGATATTGAGCTGTGGCAAGTACTGTTTAGCCGGGGCGTAGAAGGCGGGATCCGCGTTTATCGTTAACGTTCCGCCGGATGTCAGCGTTGCCTTATCCGGCCTACAAAGCTTTGCACTCGTAGGCCTGATAAGCGCAGCGCATCAGGCACTTATGGCTTATCCCAACTCACTCTCTGCCAGTGCTTTAAACACCATTGCGACGGCGTGCGCGCCGGGGTCCATATTGCCCAGCAGGCTTTCGCCGCTGAGATACGATGCGCGGCCCGCATTGGCTTTGCTCGACAGACAGGTACGTTCTGCGCCTGCCTGTGCGGCGTCAAAAGCGGCTTGCAGGTTTTGCGGTTGTGCCAGCAGAGACGTCAGTGCGGGTTGCAGCGCGTCAATCATCGTACGGTCACCTTCGTCTGCACCACCGTAGAACTTCATCTGCGCCAGGCCCGTATTCAGCGCCTCGGCAACGTTAGCCCCTTGTTCGAGTTTCTGCCCGGCGGCGGTAAAGAAGATGGACATCAGTACGCCGCTGGACCCGCCCATCACCACGGTCAGGCGTTCGCCGATCAGGGCGAACAGCGTGGCAAGGTTATCCAGTGGCAGTCGCTGACGATGCAGCAGGTCAGCGATTTCACGTGCACCAGCGGCAAAAGTTGAACCCGTATCACCATCGCCTACTTTGGCATCCAGCGCGTTGAGGTGTGTTTCCAGATCGGAAAGCGTTCCGGTGACCTGCTCAATAATCCCGGCAACCAGCGTGTTGGCTGAGGGCTGAAATTCGACACGCGCGCTGCGCTGCGATGACGGCACACAGTTGATTTCGCGTGGTGGGACCGGGGTTGGCCAGCTGCTGGTTTCTACTTCGGTTAACAGTGCTTTTTCGATGCTCTCTTCCAGTACGATGGCGGTCAGCGAGAAACCTTTCATATCCAGGGCGGTGACCAGCGAGGCCGGGCCAATCAGCCAGTCGATACGCGGATGCAGTGGGCTGTTTGCCAGTTCCCGAGTGATAATAGCCATTTCAGCAACGGACACGCCGCCCAGGTTATTAATCATTACTGCCAGACGGCCGGTTTCGGGCAGTGCCGCCAGCAGTTTATCCACCATCAAATTCACCACCTGCGCACTGTTTTGCGTGTCGATAACCGAAGCACCTGGTTCGCCGTGAATGCCCATGCCCAGTTCGGCATGGCCCGCATGATGGCGCGGTGCGGCGTCGGTTTCCTGCGGCAGGTTGCAACTGGAAATGGCGACACCCAGGCTGAAGGTGTTACTTGCTGCATACTGCGCTTCACGCAGGACGGTAGCGAGGTTGTAGCCGCGTTCAGCGAAATAGCCTGCCACTTTATGAACCAGGATGGTGCCCGCAATCCCGCGAGGATGCTTGTTATCCGGCAGGGAGATATCGTCGCCGACAATCAGCATTTCGACGTTATAGCCAAGGCGGCGTGCTTTTTCGGCGGCGAGGCCGAAGTTAAGACGATCGCCGGTGTAATTTTTAACGATCAACAGACAGCCTGCCTCGCCAGTTACCGCCTGGATTGCGGTCAGCACTGCATCTACGCTCGGGGACGCAAACACGTCGCCACAGACCGCAGCGGTGAGCATGCCTTTACCGATAAAACCAACGTGCGCAGGTTCGTGTCCCGAACCGCCGCCAGAAATGACCGCCACGTTATCTTTGTTGAGATCGCGACGTACCACGATGCGAATAGCCGGATCGCTTTCCAGACGCGCCAGATTGTTCCACGGACTGGTGATAATCGTACCGTCGATGACGTCGTTAACGAGTTGGGTACGCTGATTAAAAAAGAATTGAGACATAACGGCTCCTCGAGGTTGAGTGTAAGACAAACCCCCGAATGCATTGTCATGGTGCGGAGGCGATGGGGAGATTCTGGCGGAGTCAGCGTGGAAAAAAACAGCGGCAAAATGAGTTTCATTACGGAACGTAATTGTTATTTTTTGTTCCGTAATGGAACGCATTTGTGAGATGAACGATCACAATGCGAGCCCGCTCGACTTTTTTATCGCCTTTTCAGTGCTGGCCACACCGCACAGTAAACGTTTTGTTACTGCTTTTAACGGCGTCAGAGAGGGGCAAAGGGAATTTGATTTTCGCGTTCTGCAAGGATTTGTCGGAAAATGAACGGATCGGGATCGCAAACCTTAGTATTTTCAGGGTTAACCGTTTCAATATGGAACGCATATCATTTTTATTTGTTTCATATCAGAACAAAAAGACGAATGATTTTTTTGTTCCCGCCTCGCCATACAGTTATTGCATCGCTCCGGTCTCCCGTTTTCGCCGTTCGCAATAGGCTAAACAGGTTAACGCCAGGGCTCACCATGTAAAAACATGTACTTATTTGAGGATGAAAGGAATGCTAAAAGTTATTCAATCTCCAGCCAAATATCTCCAGGGTCCTGACGCTTCTACCTTATTTGGTCAATACGCTAAAAATCTGGCAGACAGCTTTTTCGTGATTGCAGATGACTTCGTCATGAAACTGGCGGGAGACAAAGTACTCAATGGCCTGCACAGCCACGGTATTAGTTGCCACGCGGAACGCTTCAATGGCGAATGCAGCCATGTTGAAATTAATCGCCTGATTGCCATTCTGAAGCAGCACGGTTGCCGTGGTGTGGTTGGGATTGGCGGTGGGAAAACGCTGGATACAGCCAAAGCGATCGGTTACTACCAGAAACTGCCGGTGGTGGTGATCCCAACTATCGCCTCAACTGATGCGCCAACCAGTGCGCTGTCTGTTATCTATACCGAAGCCGGTGAGTTCGAAGAATATCTGATCTACCCGAAAAACCCGGATATGGTTGTCATGGATACGGCAATTATCGCCAAAGCGCCGGTACGTCTGCTGGTAGCCGGGATGGGCGATGCGCTCTCGACCTGGTTTGAAGCAAAAGCGTGTTTTGATGCCAGAGCGACCAGCATGGCGGGAGGACAGTCCACGGCGGCGGCCCTGAGCCTGGCGCGCTTGTGCTATGATACGTTGCTGGCAGAAGGTGAAAAGGCTCGCCTGGCGGCGCAAGCTGGCGTGGTGACCGATGCTCTGGAACGTATCGTGGAAGCGAACACCTATCTCAGCGGCATCGGCTTTGAAAGCAGTGGTCTTGCGGGTGCACACGCCATCCATAATGGCTTCACCATTCTGGAAGAGTGTCACCATTTGTACCACGGTGAAAAAGTGGCGTTTGGTACGCTGGCGCAACTGGTGCTGCAGAACAGCCCGATGGAAGAGATCGAAACGGTGCTGAATTTCTGCCAGAAAGTAGATCTGCCGGTAACGCTGGCGCAAATGGGCGTGAAAGACGGCATCGACGCTAAGATTATGGCCGTTGCGAAAGCCACCTGCGCGGAAGGTGAAACCATTCACAATATGCCGTTCCCGGTGACGCCTGAAAGCGTCCATGCCGCTATTCTGACGGCAGATCTGCTGGGACAGCAGTGGCTGGCACGTTAATCAGACGTCGGTAAGCCTTTTATTTGGCATCTTCTCCCCCTCTGGCAGTCTCTGCCGGAGGGGTTGTCTATGGTAAAACAGCGGAAATGGATATGACGGCGCACACTCATGGCATCGGGAAGGAAGTCTCTTCGGTCATTGCTCAGTCATGGCATCGTTGCAGCAAGTTTATGCAGCGGGAAACCTGGCAGGCACCGCATCAGGCACAGGGACTGACTTTTGCGTCGATTTGTCGCCGTAAGACTGCGCTACTGACGATTGGACAGGCTGCGCTGGAAGATGCCTGGGAGTTTATGGATGGACGTCCGTGCGCACTGCTGATTCTGGATGAATCGGCTTGTATTCTCAGCCGGTGCGGCGATCCGCAGACGGTGGAACAGCTGGCGGAACTTGGCTTTCGTGACGGTAGCTACTGTGCGGAAAGCATTATCGGCAGTTGTGCGCTATCGCTGGCAACGATGCCAGGGCAGCCGACAAAAACCTCTGGCGATCAGCATTTTAAGCAGGCGCTGCATCCGTGGTCGTTCTGCTCGACGCCGGTCTTCGATAACCATGGTCGACTGTTTGGCTCTATTTCTTTGTGCTGTCTGGTAGAGCATGAGTGCGTTTCTGATTTGTCCCTGACGCTGGCGATTGCCAGAGAAGTCGGCAACTCTTTGCTGACTGATAGCCTGCTGGCCGAATCTAACCGCCATCTGAATCAGATGTACGGACTGCTGGAAAGCATGGATGATGGCGTGATGGCGTGGAACGAGCAGGGCGTTCTGCAATTTCTTAATGCCCGTGCCGCTTTGCTTTTACATCTGGATGCACAGGCCAGCCAGGGTAAAAACATTAATGACTTGCTCAATCTGCCCATGCTGCTGCGCCGGGCGATAAAACATGCCCGCGGCCTGAATCACGTCGAAGTCACCTTTGAAAGTCAGCATCAGTTTGTTGATGCCGTCATTACCCTGAAGCCGATTGTTGAAGAGCAGGGCAACAGCTTTATTCTGCTGCTGCACCCGGTCGAACAAATGCGCCAACTGATGACCAGCCAGCTCGGAAAAGTCAGCCACACCTTTGAACAGATGTCGACGGATGACCCGGAAACCCGTCGGCTGATCCATTTTGGTCGCCAGGCGGCGAGAGGGAGTTTCCCTATTCTGTTGTGTGGTGAAGAGGGAGTGGGTAAAGAGCTATTGAGCCAGGCTATTCACAATGAAAGTGAGCGTGCCAGCGGGCCGTATATCGCCGTGAACTGCCAACTGTATGCCAACAGCGTGCTGGGGCAGGATTTTATGGGCAGTGCGCCAACCGATGATGAAAACGGTCGGCTGAGCCGCCTTGAACTGGCGAACGGCGGTACGCTGTTTCTGGAAAAAATTGAGTATCTGGCACCAGAGTTGCAATCCGCGTTGTTGCAGGTTATCAAGCAGGGCGTATTGACCCGCCTTGATGCCCGCCGCCTGATCCCGGTAGATGTCAAAGTGATTGCTACTACCACGGTTGATCTCGCCAACCTGGTGGAGCAAAACCGCTTTAGCCGCCAACTGTATTACGCGTTACACTCCTTTGAAATTGTTATTCCACCGCTGCGGGCACGGCGTAACAGCATTCCGGCGCTGATTCATACACGCTTAAATAGCCTGAAAAAACGCTTTTCATCCAGCCTGAAGCTGGACGATGACGCGCTGGCGCAACTGGTGGCCTACTCGTGGCCGGGCAATGATTTTGAACTCAACAGCATTATCGAAAATATCGCCATTAGTAGCGACAATGGCCATATTCGCCTGAGTAATCTGCCGGATTATCTGTTTGCCGAACGTCCGGGTCTGGAAGCAGCATCTTCACTGCTGCCAGCCAGCCTGACGTTTACCGCCATCGAAAAAGAGGCGATTATCCATGCCGCCCGCGTCACCAGCGGACGTGTGCAGGAAATGTCGCAACTGTTGAATATTGGCCGCACCACCTTGTGGCGCAAGATGAAGCAGTACGACATCGATGCCAGCCAGTTTAAGCGCAAACATCTGGAGTAGTTTCTTCGATTCTGGCCATCGAAAACAGCGCATCTGACAGACGATTGATGTAAAGCTTAAGCTCATCACGCAGCGTCAACGTTCTGCCCATGGTGATGAGGAGTCGCTCCAGCCGACGCGCCAGCGTGCGCGCAACGTGTAGCTGTGCCGATGCGAGGTTTTTCCCCGGAATAACAAACTCTTTTAGCGGACCGCTTTGCGTCATATTGCGATCAATAAGCTGCTCCAGCGCCTGAATATCCTCGGGACTAATCGTCTGCGTTAAGCGAGCAAGACCCTTCTCATCGCTGGCAAGTTCCGCGCCGAGCACAAACAGCGTCTTCTGGATGGTATGTAAATCCTGGCGAAGCTCTGTCAGGCGCGTGCTGGCGTAGCAGACGCCAAGCTGGGAAATCAGTTCGTCCACGGTGCCATAGGCATTCACGCGGATATCGTCTTTGTCGATACGGCTGCCGCCAAACAGCGCGGTTGTGCCCTTATCACCAGTGCGGGTATAGATACGGTACATTTATGTTATCTCGCTGAAAGGAAGCACTTTGACCAGTTGACCGGCATTGGCACCAAGCGTGCGGATCTGCGCCATTCCGGCGGCGATATGACCACGGATCAGCGCCCGATCCTCGGGCAACTGGGCGTGGGTTATAGCAATATCACCCGTGGCGTTAAGACCAAGACCGACACGCAGCGTGGAGCTTTTGGCCGCAAGTTTGCTCAATGCCAGTGCGCAGTCATGCTCGTCGCAACAGATTGCCCGGCAAGGGACGCCTTGCTCTTCCAGTCCCCAGCACAGCTCATCAAGCACGCGAGTATCCTGCCAGCGTGAGTGATAAAACAGATGTACGCCCGGTGATGAAAGTGACATTGCGCCCCCTGTACTATCAGAATGCCTGACGGAAGATCTCGGCAATTTCTTTCTCGTTCCCTTTGCGCGGGTTAGAGAAGGCGTTGCCGTCCTTCAGCGCCATTTCCGCCATGTACGGGAAATCGGCTTCTTTGACACCCAGATCGCGCAGATGCTGCGGAATGCCGATGTCAGCAGAGAGACGAGCAATGGCGTGAATGGCCAGCTCAGCGGCATCCATGGTTGACAGCCCGTCGGTGTTCTCGCCCATAAACTCAGCGATATCGGCAAATTTTTCCGGGTTAGCGATGAGGTTATAACGGGCTACGTGTGGCAGCAATACCGCATTTGCCACGCCGTGCGGCATGTCGTACAGACCACCGAGCTGGTGTGCCATCGCATGAACATAGCCGAGATTGGCGTTGTTGAAGGCCATACCCGCCAGCAGCGAAGCATAGGCCATATTTTCACGGGCTTTCAGGTTGCTGCCCAGCGCCACAGCCTGACGTAAATTACGCGCGATCAGGCGGATCGCCTGGATAGCGGCGGCATCGGTGACCGGGTTGGCATCTTTGGAAATATAGGCTTCCACGGCGTGGGTCAGGGCGTCCATCCCGGTGGCGGCGGTCAGCGGGGCGGGTTTACCGAGCATCAGCAGCGGGTCATTAATGGAAACCGACGGCAGGTTACGCCAGCTGACGATCACGAATTTCACTTTGGTTTTGGTATTGGTCAGCACGCAGTGGCGGGTGACTTCGCTGGCCGTACCGGCAGTGGTATTCACCGCGACAATCGGCGGCAGCGGGTTGGTCAGGGTTTCAATCCCGGCATAGCTGTAGAGATCGCCTTCGTGCGTGGCTGCGATACCGATACCTTTACCGCAGTCATGCGGGCTACCGCCGCCGACAGTAACGATGATATCGCACTGCTCTTTACGAAAGACCTCCAGACCGTCGCGCACGTTGGTATCTTTAGGGTTCGGCTCTACGCCGTCAAATACGACCACCTCAATCCCGGCTTCACGCAGATGTGCCAGCGTTTTATCTACCGCACCGTCTTTTATCGCCCGCAGACCTTTATCGGTGACCAGCAGCGCTTTTTTACCGCCTAATAGTTTGCAACGTTCGCCGACAACGGAAATAGCATTGGGGCCAAAGAAGTTCACATTTGGCACTAGGTAATCAAACATACGATAGCTCATAATATACCTTCTTAGATTTAAATTATAATTCAGAGAAACAATTCAGTGCGGTTTCTGCTAATAATCTGTCTTGTTCCACGGTGCCGCCGCTAACGCCGACGGCACCAATTAATTGACCGTCAAATACAACAGGTAAACCGCCACCAAAAATAACGATTCGCTGTTGATTGGTGAGCTGTAAACCATATAGAGAAGCACCTGGTTGTACTGCATCGGTAATTTCATGGGTGCCCTGCCGCAGACAGCAGGCGGTCCAGGCTTTATTGAGAGAAATATCACAACTGGTGACAAACGCCTCGTCCATGCGCTGCATCAGTAGCGTGTTTCCGCCGTGGTCGACCACGGAAAAGACCACCGGAACGTTGATTTCAATCGCTTTTGCCTCGACGGCAGTCGCCATTTTCTTTGCGGCCGCCAGCGTAATGGTGGCGATTTGTTGGCTCTTATTCACAGTATCTCCTGACAAGGTTGTAGGGCTGAGGTCGCAAAAAATATCGCGCTACAGCTATTTTTTCTCATTGGGTTTTCTGTATTTTCTCGCGACGCGTTATTAAGTCAATAGTGTGGATTTTTCTAAAATATTAATTTAATTCCCTGCGTTCGGCATTTGTTGATAATGATCATTTAAGCGCGTCACAATTCTTTATGGATATTCCTGTTGACCGTTTCAATATGAAACGCTGACATTTAAATATGTATCAAATTGGAACGTAATTAATTTTATTTTTTTATCGGCCTGCTCATTTAAAGTTCGGCTATTGCTGATAAAGGCGATTGCTGGGGGGATAGAGCACCAGCGATACAGCCTGGCGTCCCTATTCTTTATCTTTTGAGTCTATAAACTATGAGAAGATCAAAACGATTCGAAGTTCTTGCGAAGCGCCCTGTAAATCAGGATGGGCTTATTGGCGAATGGCCGGAAGAAGGTCTGATCGCCATGGAAAGTCCCTACGATCCAGCCTCTTCTGTGAAGGTGGAAAAGGGTCGTATCGTTGAACTGGACGGCAAGCGCCGCGCCGAGTTCGACATGATTGACCGCTTTATTGCCGACTACGCGATAAACGTGGCTGAAACCGAGCGTGCCATGCAGCTCGACGCACTGGAGATCGCCAGAATGCTGGTGGATATCCACGTCAGTCGCGAAGAGATCATTGCCATTACCACCGCTATTACCCCGGCGAAAGCGGTGGAGGTGATGGCGAAAATGAACGTGGTAGAGATGATGATGGCGCTGCAAAAAATGCGCGCCCGACGCACCCCCTCTAACCAGTGCCACGTGACCAACCTGAAAGATAATCCGGTGCAGATTGCCGCCGATGCCGCTGAAGCGGGGATTCGTGGTTTTTCCGAGCAGGAAACGACGGTCGGGATTGCCCGCTATGCGCCGTTTAACGCCCTTGCGCTGTTGGTCGGTTCTCAGTGTGGTCGCCCTGGCGTACTGACACAATGTTCTGTTGAAGAGGCTACTGAGCTGGAGCTGGGAATGCGTGGGTTAACCAGCTACGCCGAAACGGTGTCGGTCTACGGAACGGAATCGGTATTCACTGACGGCGACGATACGCCATGGTCAAAAGCGTTTCTCGCCTCGGCCTATGCGTCCCGCGGCCTGAAGATGCGCTACACCTCCGGTACCGGTTCGGAAGCCTTGATGGGCTATTCCGAAAGTAAATCGATGCTGTATCTGGAGTCGCGCTGCATTTTTATCACCAAAGGCGCGGGTGTACAGGGGCTGCAAAACGGCGCGGTTAGCTGTATCGGGATGACGGGCGCAGTGCCGTCGGGGATCCGCGCGGTACTGGCTGAAAACCTGATTGCGTCGATGCTCGACCTTGAAGTGGCCTCGGCTAATGACCAGACCTTCTCACACTCCGATATTCGCCGTACCGCCCGCACCCTGATGCAGATGCTGCCCGGCACCGACTTTATCTTCTCTGGCTATAGCGCCGTCCCCAATTACGACAACATGTTTGCCGGTTCTAACTTCGATGCTGAAGACTTCGATGATTACAACATACTGCAACGTGACCTGATGGTTGACGGCGGCCTGCGCCCGGTAACCGAAGAAGAAACCATCGCTATCCGTAACAAGGCGGCGCGGGCTATCCAGGCGGTATTCCGCGAACTGGGCCTGCCGACTATCAGTGATGAGGAAGTGGAGGCTGCCACCTACGCTCACGGCAGCAAAGACATGCCTGCGCGCAATGTGGTGGAAGATCTGGCGGCAGTGGAAGAGATGATGAAGCGCAACATTACCGGGCTGGATATCGTCGGGGCGCTAAGCGGTAGCGGATTTGAAGATATCGCCAGCAATATTCTCAATATGTTGAGACAGCGCGTGACCGGTGATTACCTGCAAACATCGGCCATTCTGGATCGTCAGTTCGACGTGGTCAGCGCCGTGAATGACATCAATGATTATCAGGGACCCGGCACCGGCTATCGCATCAGTGCCGAACGCTGGGCAGAAATTAAAAATATTGCGGGCGTGGTTCAGCCCAGCTCGATTGAATAAGGCGGTACACCGTGGAATGCACAACTGAACGTAAGCCCGTTTTTACCTTGCAGGTCAGTGAAGGCGAGGCGGCAAAAGCAGACGATCGCGCTGATGAAGTGGTGATTGGCGTCGGGCCGGCCTTTGGCAAGCACCAGCATAAAACCCTGATTGATATGCCGCACAACGCGATTCTGAAAGAGCTGGTGGCAGGGATTGAAGAAGAGGGGCTGCATGCGCGAGTGGTGAGAATTCTGCGCACCTCTGATGTCTCTTTTATGGCGTGGGATGCGGCGAACCTCAGTGGCTCCGGCATCGGGATTGGTATTCAGTCAAAGGGAACCACAGTTATTCATCAGCGTGATTTACTGCCCCTGAGTAACCTTGAACTCTTCTCTCAGGCCCCGCTGCTGACGCTGGAAACCTATCGCCAGATTGGAAAGAACGCTGCGCGCTATGCACGCAAAGAGTCGCCCTCGCCGGTTCCGGTGGTCAATGACCAGATGGTGCGCCCCAAATTTATGGCCAAAGCCGCGCTGTTTCACATTAAAGAAACCAAGCATGTGGTGCAGGATGCTGCGCCTGTCACGCTGCATATTGCATTAGTAAGGGAATGACAATGAACGACAACATCATGACCGCGCAGGATTATCCTTTAGCTACCCGCTGCCCGGAGAAAATCCTGACCCCCACCGGGAAACCGCTAACCGATATCACCCTTGAGAATGTGCTGGCGGGACATGTAGGGCCGCAGGATGTGCGTATTTCTCAGCAAACGCTGGAGTATCAGGCGCAGATTGCCGAACAGATGCAACGTCACGCCGTGGCGCGCAACTTCCGCCGCGCGGCCGAACTGATTGCCATCCCGGATACCCGCATTCTGGAAATCTACAACGCGCTACGTCCGTTTCGCTCTTCATTCGCGGAGCTACAGGCGATCGCTGATGAGCTGGAACATACCTGGCACGCGACGGTGAACGCCGGATTTGTGCGTGAGTCGGCAGAGGTGTATCAGCAGAGAAACAAGCTGCGTAAAGGCAGCCAGTGACGGAGGGAATATGCCGTTAATCGCAGGGATTGATATCGGCAACGCCACCACGGAAGTGGCGTTGGCGCAGCATGACCGGTTTATCGCCAGCGGGATTGTCGCGACCACGGGCATGAAAGGAACGCGGGACAATATTGCCGGGGTGGTCGCTTCCCTGCAGCAGGCGCTGGAAAAAACGCCATGGTCGCTTAAAGATGTGGCGAAAATCTGTATCAATGAAGCCGCTCCGGTGATTGGCGATGTGGCGATGGAAACCATCACGGAAACCATCATTACCGAATCAACGATGATAGGGCATAACCCACAAACGCCCGGCGGCGTTGGCGTGGGAATGGGAACCACCATTGCTGTGGAGAAGCTGGCGGCATTGAGTGAGGATCGATTTGCTCAGGGCTGGATCCCATTGGTGGGTGAGGCAATGGATTTTCTCGAGGCAGTTTGGCTCATCAATGAGGCACTGGATCGCGGAATCAACGTGGTGGCGGCGATCCTGAAAAAAGATGATGGCGTGTTGGTGAATAATCGCCTGCGTCGGCCAATGCCGGTGGTTGATGAAGTCACCCTGCTGGAGAAGGTGCCGGAAGGCGTGCTGGCGGCGGTGGAAGTGGCGGCCGCGGGACAGGTGGTGCGGGTGCTGTCGAATCCTTACGGTATCGCTACCTTCTTTGCCCTGACGCCGGAGGAAACACAAACCATCGTCCCTATTGCCAGAGCGCTGATTGGTAACCGCTCCGCCGTGGTGCTGAAAACCCCGCAGGGCGATGTGCAATCAAGAGTGATCCCGGCGGGTAAGATCTTTATCCGTGGTGAAAAGCGTGGCGGTGAAGCCGACGTAGCGCAAGGTGCGCAGGCCATTATGCAGGCGATGAACGCCTGCGCGCCCGTGCGAGATATTGGTGGGGAAGCTGGTACGCACGCAGGCGGCATGCTGGAGCGAGTGCGTAAGGTGATGGCCTCGCTGACTGGGCATGATATGAACGCGGTGCATATTCAGGATCTGTTGGCGGTTGATACGTTTATTCCGCGCAAGGTGCAGGGCGGCATCGCCGGGGAGTGTTCGATGGAAAATGCTGTCGGCATTGCGGCGATGGTGAAATCCGATCGTTTACAAATGCAGGCTATTGCCAGCGAGTTGAGCGCGCGATTAAACACCTCCGTTGAAGTAGGAGGGGTAGAGGCCAATATGGCCGTGACAGGTGCGTTAACGACGCCTGGATGTGCTGCACCGCTGGCGATCCTCGATTTAGGCGCAGGTTCCACTGATGCAGCCATCATCAATAGCGAAGGGACAGTAAAGGCGGTACATCTGGCCGGTGCGGGTAATATGGTCAGCCTGTTGATTCAGACGGAGCTGGGTCTGAGCGATCCGTTTCTGGCCGAGGAAATAAAAAAATACCCGCTGGCGAAAGTAGAGAGCCTGTTCAGTATTCGTCATGAGAACGGTGCGGTGGAGTTTTTCCGCGAACCGCTCAGCCCATCAGTATTCGCCAAAGTGGTGTATCTGAAAGGTGGCGAGCTGATCCCGGTAGATAACCAGACTTCGCTGGAAAAAATTCGTCTGGTGCGACGTCAGGCCAAAGAGAAGGTTTTTGTGACCAACTGCCTGCGTGCATTGCGCCAGGTGTCTCCCGGCGGATCCATTCGCGATATCTCTTTCGTGGTGCTGGTGGGCGGTTCCTCGTTGGATTTCGAAATCCCACAGATGATTACCGACGCGCTGGCACATTACGGGGTTGTCGCCGGACAGGGCAACATTCGTGGTACCGAAGGGCCGCGTAATGCGGTGGCGACCGGGCTGGTTTTGGCCGGAATGGCGAATTAATTGTGCAGAAAACAGCCGCCGCAAGCGTTTAGCTGCGGGGTAAATCAAATAAAGGCAACGTTCTCTTTGATATCCCGGCGGAGTTGGGTACATAGTATAAATGTGTCTCTCACGTGGTTAATTTTAAGGATAAGAGCATGCCAACAGCAATTGAGAAAGCATTGGATTTTATTGGTGGTATGAACACTTCGGCGTCAGTACCCCATTCAATGGATGAAAGTACCGCTAAGGGAATCCTAAAGTATTTGCATGACTTAGGTGTGCCAGCGAGTCCGGAAGTTGTAATGGCACGGGGTGAGCAGGAGGGATGGAATCCTGAGTTCACGAAAAAAGTAGCCGGATGGGCAGAAAAAGTCGCCTCCGGTAACCGTATCCTTATCAAGAATCCAGAGTATTTTTCGACCTATATGCAGGAGCAGCTCAAAGAACTCGTGTGAGCTGACTATCGAATAAAACGCTAACGGACGTTTCCATCCTCGGGATGGCAGCGTCCAAAAGCGCTGCCACAATTCTGATTAATCCCGATTACCATCCTGGTGCGTTTAAAACGCGTGGCTAACTCTGTATCTTAAAAATAACCACGTTTTTATTATCTGGTTAACCTCTGACGATCTCCATTTCATAAAATACGCCATTTCGTTTTGTCCCTCTGGGCACAATAAAAATATGAACATAATCAGGTCAGCGGTGCCTGCGGAATTGTTGTGATCGCAGCGCAACCTACTCTGGGCGGCGTCTGCTCACCAACACGAAGTGTGTTTTTATACTTTCCCGACTGGAATCATCGTTTTTTCATGAATGTGTCACTATAGCTAAAAGCCTCAATGACGAATATCTCATTATTCAGCCATTCGTTACCCCAGGAATATATCTATGTCTGCTAAAACGCTGTATGAAAAATTAGTTGAATCGCATACCGTTCGGGAACTTGATAACGAAGGGCATGTTTTACTTTATATCGATCGTTCGATACTCAATGAATATACCAGTCCACAAGCATTTAGCGGGTTAAGGGAACAGGGACGGCCGGTGCGGCATCCGGAAGCCTTTCTGCTGAATGTTGATCATGTTAATCCCACCCGGCCGCAGCGCGATATGCTGATGACGGATCCCGGCGGTCAGTTACAGGTTGATTATTTTCGGGAAAATGCCGCTGATTTTGGTATCACGTTATTTGATGTGCTGGACCCACGGCAAGGGATAGAACATGTCGTTGCCCACGAGCAAGGGCTGGTCATGCCCGGAATGGTGATTGCGGCTGGCGACAGCCATACCACCACTTACGGTGCGTTTGGCGCTCTGGGATTTGGTATCGGTACGTCGGAAATCGAACACCTGCTGGCGACTCAGACGCTGGTCTATCGCAAGCTGAAAACCCTGCGTGTCAGCGTTAAGGGTGAATTGCCTTTTGGTTGTTCTGCAAAAGATATCGTTCTTGAATTACTCGAACGTACTGGCGCAGATGGTGCGACAGGATATGCCATCGAATTCGACGGTGAAACAATCAGTGCCCTGAGTGTTGAGGGGCGAATGACGCTTTGCAATATGGCCGTGGAGGCAGGAGCTCGCGGTGCGATTATTGCGCCGGATGAAAAGGTTTTTGACTATATCCACGGGAAGCCGCAAATGCCCGCAGGTGAACTCTGGCAACAGGCATTGCAGGAGTGGTCGCAGTTAAGTAGTGATGCTGATGCGGTTTTTGATAAGACCGTGACGATCGACTGTCTCGATCTTGAACCTAAAGTGACCTGGGGGATCAGCCCGGATCAAACCTGTGCGATCACCGGCCATGTCCCATCCCCGGAACACGAAACGCATCCACTTAAACGCCTCGCGCTTGAGAAAGCTCTCCAGTATATGGATCTGCTGCCCGGTACGCCGGTGAGTGACCTTCGTATTTCGCACGCTTTTATTGGCTCATGCACGAATGGCCGTATTGAAGATCTGCGGGCCGTCGCGAAAGTCGTGGCAGGACGCAAAATTGCCAGCCATGTGCGCGGGATTATTGTGTCCGGTTCAACGCAGGTCCGGTGCCAGGCGGAAGACGAGGGGCTGGCGAAAATCTTTATTGATGCTGGTTTTGAATGGCGTCAGTCGGGTTGCTCAATGTGCCTTGCGATGAACGAGGACGTACTGGCAGCAGGCGATCGCTGCGCATCGGGTACGAACCGTAATTTCCCTGGGCGGCAAGGCGCAGGGGCAAGAACGCATTTAATGAGCCCGGCGATGGTCGCGGCAGCAGCGGTAGCAGGGCATCTGGTCGATGTTCGGACATTACTTCAGGCGGGGGAATGAGATGGATACGTTTAAGCAAATTAGCGGGCGAATTGCGCCAATGCTGGAACCGAATATCGACACCGATGTGATTATGCCTAAACAGTTCCTGAAAGGGATCGATCGTCAGGGGTTGAATAAAGGGGTGTTTTTCGATCGCCGTTTCCTGGGCAATGGTCAGCCTAATCCCGATTTTATTCTCAATATGCCGGGCTGGCAGGACGCGACGTTTTTGCTGGTCGGCCCCAACTTTGGCTGCGGATCGAGCCGCGAACATGCCGTTTGGGGATTAAAACAGTTGGGCATCCGGGCGCTGTTAGGTTCCACTTTCGCCGGGATTTTTGATGACAACTGCCAGCGCAACGGGATCCTGACAATCTCTTTGGATGACGCGTCTCTGGCTCGTCTGGCACAGTTAGCTGCGAAGGCTGACAGCAATCTGATCACGGTTTCTCTTGAACGCTGCGAGATTGTGACAGCAGATGAAACACTTCCTTTTGTCATTAGTGAACTCAAACGAGAGATGTTGGCCGCTGGCGAAGATGCGATTGCCTGGACACTGCAATATCTGCCAGAGATCGTAAATTTTGAGGCGCAGCATTACGCGCGGCGCCCATGGTTAAAGTGTCCGGCATCCGCACGTGGCTAAGAAAAGAGATGGCGATGAAACGGGGGCAATGTCGGGCAAGCAAAGAAGGCAGGAGACAGTGATGAGTACAGTTATTGAATGCGGCGCTTCTCCGTTCATTCCTGGGTTTGCATTAAAGGATGTACGGCTGCCAAATGGTTTAACAATCCGGGTCGCCATCGGAGGAAACGGTTCACCGTTAGTGCTCTTACATGGCCATCCGCAGAACCACATCACATGGCGTAAAGTCGCGCCGGAATTGGTGAAAAGCCACACGGTGATTTTGCCGGATTTACGGGGCTATGGAGACAGCGACAAACCGGCGAGTGACCCGGCGCATCGTACCTATTCAAAGCGTATGATGGCGCAGGATATTGTCATGCTGATGGAGATTCTGGGTTATCCGCGGTTCGCTTTTGTCGGGCATGACCGTGGAGGACGGGTGGGACATCGGCTGGCCCTTGATTATCCTGACAGTGTGACGTGTTGCACGTTCATCGACATAGCCCCGACAGCCACAATGTACGCGTTAACCAATAAGGCGTTTGCCACGCGCTATTTTTGGTGGTTTTTCCTGATCCAACCTTTTCCATTACCGGAAACAATGATCGCGCACGATCCGGCATTTTTTCTGCGCAAGCATATTGCCGGTCAGTTAAAAACTGCGGGGGCGACATCAGAAGATGCGTTCAATGAATACCTGCGCTGTTACCAGAATCCAGAGATGATCCATGCGGTCTGCGAAGATTATCGTGCCGCAGCATCGATTGATCTTGAAGACGATGCTGCGGATGCGTCTGCGCGTATTGAGTGTCCATTACTGTTGCTGTGGGGGGCTCAGGGCACGGTAGGGCAGTTGTATGATGTGGTGGATACCTGGAGAGAAAAAGCGACGCACGTGCAGGGAGAAGCTTTGCCTTGCGGGCATTCTCCGCAGGAGGAGATCCCAGAGATCTTCACGCAGAAACTGCAGTCATTTTTGCGATCGGTGTTATAACATTGTCATTTTCCGTCATCTCGCTGCGATGTTATGAAAACGACGCCTGTAGGTAAAAAGCATCGCCAGCCCCTTGAGGGCTGGCCTTCTGTTGAAGATCTTTTCGTTTTTGTCACCGTTGCCCGCAACGGTGGATTTGCCCGGGCAGCGCTGGAGCTAGGGCTATCCCCCTCCTATATCAGCAAACGCATCGCTATCCTTGAAAAATGCCTCAACGTCCGGCTTTTTTTCCGTAATAACAGAGTGATGCGTCTCACACCGGAAGGCGAAAATGCGCTGGATGGGGCGATGCAGGTCGTCAGTGAAATGGATGGCTTTGTCAGTCGTCTGGATAATCAACGAGGCGTGCTGGCAGGTAATATCACCCTCAACTGCTCATTTGGTTTTGGGCAACAATATGTCGCAGAGGCGCTGTCGTCATTTATGATCGCCTACCCTGATATCACGGTAAAACTCACGCTAACGGATCGTGAAGTGGATCTTGTGGAGGAGGGCGTCGATATTGAGATTCGCGTTGGGGATGACATCAATGAATGGTATATCGCACGGCAGTTGGCCACTAATCGCCGGATCCTTTGTGCTTCCCCTGAGTATCTCGAACGCCACGGTAAACCAGAGTCTGTTAGTGCACTTGTGCAACATGATTGCCTGATGATTCAGGAAAAAAACTCGGCATTTGGCAACTGGATATTAACGGATGGCAGGCAGCAGACACATTGCCGACTAAACGGTTTTCATTCTTCCAACAGCGGCAGCGTGGTGCTCATTTGGGCACTGAAAGGTCATGGCATTACATTGCGGTCGGAATGGGATGTTGCGCAGTATATTGCACGCGGTGAGCTGGTTCACGTGCTACCCCAGTGGTATCAGGAAGCGAATATCTGGGCCGTATATACCCGGCGTTCATCAAGCTCTGATCGTATCAAAACCTGCATCGATTTCCTCACTGAATATCTTGCACAATGCTTGCCTGGCGGCAAAGCACCGGACGTGTTGTGAGCAATAGGCGCCAACTGTAGTGGCGCCGGGTGCTCTTACTTACGTCTACTGTTGGGTGTTCTTTTTGCCAGCACCCAGTGGCTTTTAGGACTTTGCGTTGGTGGTGCGGTTTTGTTGTCTGCGATAGTGGCAAAGTTATCTTTTACCCCACCGCGTGGCCCGACCTCCACATAGATACCTCCGTTGTTACCGGAGTTCTCACCTGGTTTTAGAGTCATATTTTACCTCCTGATTTTTGGGTGACGATTATCGGAGGTTGAGGGGAGGATTAACATGGGCCAGATGGCATTGGCTGAAATGCATAAACACTGGGGGTAACTTATGGGAGGTATAATCGGTACTAAAAAGGACCTGCGATTTCTCGCAAGTCCTTGAAATTTGGTGGCCCCTGCTGGACTTGAACCAGCGACCAAGCGATTATGAGTCCCAAACCTGAAACTTTAAAAACAATAGTTTACTTTTATTTCAATGCGTTACATATTTGAATAATGCGGAATACGTAAGCATAGTAGATAGTTTTGCTGCCATTTTACTGCCAATTTTTATAGGCTTGTTAGCAATTTTATTGCATAACATTTTGATATATGTTAATTGTTTTTTTCGATTCCTTACTAAAAAACAACATACAGCACAGTTAAAATGAATAGTTTAAATGAAATAATTAAATCTCAAATTAACATCAAGATTGAATTTTTTGATGAAACCCATAAAAAATCACTTTGTAATAAAAGAAAATACCCATCCGATGTAGTGGAACGTATGAAAAAATTAGTATCAGATGGTCTTGTTGTGGATGGACATGATTTTTTAGAATATTATTTGTTTCACAACAAGCGTTATGGGATTGAAAAAGAAGATTTCATTGAAATGATTCCTTCTAAGTCAAATGAACTTAGAATGCATTTCGATATTAAAAATAATCAACTATTCAAATTAAGAAATATTGCTCTAGATAAAACGATAACTGAGCATATAGGTGAGTCAGTTGGTATGCTGGCAATCTCTCATTGTTTTAATATACAAAGTGCAGACTGGAGTTTTATACCGGAAAGTAATAAACAAAAAACCCTTGATTGCAGTCTTGCGATATCGGATACTGGATTGATTGAGTTAGAGGCAAAAGGCACATCTGCTGTTGATATAAATTTATCTGCCCCTAGTAATAGTATTTTTGAAAAAAAGAAAAACAAAAAATCTGCAAAAGGGAAATATTACTATGGTTCGATTACCACGATAGACACTTCTAATCTAACATGCTACCTTCTCGATCCGCCAGGTAATGATGGAAATTTTGATTTAAAACGTTTGAGAGTGACTAACCGACTTTCATATTACTATGAGATTCTTCGTGTCATAGCTCCATCATCAGAATTAATTGATATTTTGATGGATCGAATTGAGTCTATTCGTGAATTTAAATATGATTTAGAGTCCTTGGAGAAACTCAAGCCAAAAAATAGACCCCGCTTCAATTATGCCTCAGGCAATGAGCCGACATTTTTCTTTCGTTCGTACTACCATGATAGCAAGGAAATGAAAATTGGAGGCCGTTTTTTTTATCTCCAAGAGGGGTTGTCACTTTTCATTGGGGTGGAAAATAACCTATTAAATAAAATAGTTAATCAGAATGTCGATCATTTATTGTCTGTTGATGATGAATTGTCATCTATTGAAATTAACGAGTTAGTTAATAGAACTGCTATTCAAACAACCACTCGAGATGGACAACGAATTAAAGTAGAAGATAAGCTATTTTTCGGCTCTAGCCAATTAAAAATGAGTGGGAGAGTCTATATAAAGAATGGGCTCGCATTAGGTGTTATATCATATAAGTGAAAATATGAAGAAGTTGTTGTCAAAGGATTGAGGTATTTTGCTTCTGTTAAATGTTCTGGATCGAAATGAGCATACCTCATTGTGACCTTAATATCCGTGTGTCCTAAGATGCGCTGCAGAACAATAATGTTGCCCCCGCGCATCATAAAGTGGCTTGCAAACGTATGTCGTAATACGTGTGACAACTGCCCGTCAGGTAGTTCTATCCCCGCTCGCTTAATAGCCCCACGAAACGCAGAATAGCACCCCTTAAAGACTGGTTTCGAAGTTCTTACTTTTGGAAGTGTTTCGTAAAGTTCATCACTGATTGGAACGGCGCGGTTCTTCTTGCCCTTGGTTTTGATATAGGTGATTTTGCCGGGGCTGATTTTGTAAGTATCCCGCATAATCGTGCCATTCATATTTAGAGATCCTCCGACATAATCAATCTGCCAACGAAGGAGAACGCTATGCGTAAAGCCCGTTTTACTGAGCACCAAATCATCGCCGTGATTAAGTCGGTTGAAGCCGGACGAACCGTTAAAGATATCTGCCGGGAGTCCGGTATCTCTGAAGCCACCTACTACAACTGGAAGTCCAGATACGGTGGCATGGAGGCTTCTGATATTAAAAAGATCAAGGATCTTGAGGATGAGAACCGACGCCTCAAAAAGATGTTTGCCGACCTGAGTCTTGAGAACCGGGCGCTGAAAGAGGTTATCGAAAAAAGCTTTAAAACCAGCCTTTAAGCGTGAGCTGGTCACTCATCTGATAACGACATTCGGACTCAGTGTTCGCCAGGCCTGTCGGAGTCTGAACCTGAGCAGAACGGTTTACCATTACCGTCCGGATACCACGCGTGACGAACCCGTTATTGTCGCGTTGCAGGCAGTGGCAGAGCGATACCCACGGTACGGTTTCCCAAAACTTTTCCAGGTTCTACGGCGGTAGGGATACCCGTGGGATCACAAAAGGATCCATCGTATTTATTGTCTGCTGAAGCTGAATTTTCGCCGTAAAGGCAAACAACGGTTGCCGGTGCGTAATCCCTCGCCACTGGCCACACCGGAAGCGCTGAACCAGAGCTGGTCTGTCGATTTTATGCCTGATGCCTGATGCCTGATCTGTGGCCGTCATTTCGCACGTTCAATGTCGTTGATGACTTTAACCGTGAGGCGTTGTCGATTGAAATCGATCTGAATCTGCCAGCTCTGCGCGTGGTCCGTGTACTCGACAGGAGCGCGGCAAATCGCGGTTATCCGGTCATGCTACGCATGGATAATGGTCCGGAATTTATCTCACTTGCACTGGCTGAATGGGCAGAGCAACATGCAGTAAAACTGGAATTTATTCAGCCGGGTAAGCCGACGCAGAACGCTTTTATTGAGCGCTTTAACCGAACATACCGTACAGAAATACTCGATTTTTATCTTTTCAGAACGCTGAATGAAGTGCGGGAAATCACGGAAAGATGGGTGTCAGAATATAACTGTGAACGCCCTCATGAATCACTGAACAATATGACGCTAGAGGAGTACCGACAGCACCATTATTTAGCCGGGATCTCGAAAAATGCATGGAACTAAAACGGGTCTATTTACAGGATATGGGATACGATAGTTTTGTTTTTATCGAAAAGTTTTCGCTGGATACGCTTTAGGCTTGAGATGCTATAAAATGCGCACACGAATTTTTCCAAATTTAAATGTGCGCAATAAGTAGTTAAATCTTATCGTCAATAGAGATTAGAGAGTCTTTTAGCTGTTCGAAAAGTTTTTCATAAATTATTTCGTAGTCGCAGTTTTCCTCATCAATATTTAATCTTTTGTTTATGCTTTTTAGTTGTTCTGATTTACTTTGTTCTGATTGTAAGTGACATACCATTATTCTAAAGTCATATAGCACGAAGAATGGACACATTATTTTATCAGCATCATCCATCTTAAGGTATTCCTTTAACCATAATGAATAAAGTTTAAGACCCTTAAGATTCTTTATGTCAATTTTATTTTCTAGTTTTGATATGCTTGATTTGAAAAGTTCAACGTTCAGGGATTCAATGAAAATTCTATTGAGGGACTCTATTATTGGACTTATATGCTTATCTTCCCAATAAACTGGCTTATCTAAGTTGCTTATAATATTAGATATTTCACCCTCTAGTTTGTTCATTGGGTGGCCGTGCTTAAAGTTTGCTTTATCTGATATGTTTTTTCTTAGTTCGAAAACCTCATTCTCAATACTAGGGTCAGACCACTTGACATCTATTTGCGCGTTGTAAAACTCCGAATGTATAGAATGATCACTTTCAACGTTTTCTGATAGTAAGTAGTATTTTTCCTTTTCTGGAAGTTTGTCAATATCCCCTAGCCACATTATGACTTTCTTATTTTTGTTAATTCCAAAACTGATGATCCATTCATCATTTTTACTAGTTATGTTTCCGTACGTTGAGGAAAAGAGATCGAGTATGTAGTCCGGCGATTGTGAATATTTATTAAGGACTGAGATATCAAAGAAAACAGGAGTGAGGAATCCATCATTCCATTCTCTGTACAATCCCGGTATGAACTCATAATCAATAGAGGAATATGAAAAATTGAAACCTTCACAAAATTTATATCTTTTATCTTTTCTGTCTTCGCGTGGAGCAATATAAATAGTTCTCTCATCTCCATTCAAGGATTCTTTCACATGATAGTGGATGATCATTTTACTTTTAGTTGGGAAGTAAATGTCTCCACTCTCCTGTTCTTTCAATAAAGGCAATCCTGAGCATCTTACAGTCACATCAAGTAGTTCAGTCTTTATCTCTTCAAATGAAAGTTCAAGTGGTAAGCCATCATCTGTAAAATAAGATTGATAATCAAAGTTGCATAAACCTACAATCATGTAATCCCCCAAAAGAAATGTGATTATATTAAAAATGTAGCTAAAATCGCTATAAACCCTTATCGCAAATTTGCCACAGAATCGTTCTGTAAATCGCACGTGCTCAAAAAATGGCCAGAACGTCAGTCCGAAATCAACACCATAATGGAAACATGGAAATAGCTAAACAGCAACATACGCAAAAAAGGTAATTCATCGTTTTCTATCGCCAGTAGACTCATGCGCCCTTCTCAACAACAGCATCTACGAATGAATATTACTTGATACTTCGCACAAGTATCCTATAGGTATCCTAGAAATGAAAAAGGACTTACATTTTCACGTAAGTCCTTGAAATTTGGTGGCCCCTGCTGGACTTGAACCAGCGACCAAGCGATTATGAGTCGCCTGCTCTAACCACTGAGCTAAGGGGCCTTGGCGGTGGATTATAAAGTAACTCCGCGTTGCAATCCAGACATAAGCGTACGGATGCTGTTTTTATAAACAATGTATTTTCAGTCCGTTATACTTGTTCCTCTGATGTATTGTTCGGAGTAATTATGGTTAAGGACATACTGGCACCGGGGCTGCGGGTGGTGTTTTGCGGCATCAATCCGGGGTTATCTTCCGCAGGTACAGGATTCCCCTTTGCACACCCCGCTAATCGCTTCTGGAAGGTTATCCATCAGGCGGGGTTTACCGATCGCCAGCTTAAACCTGAAGAGGCACAGCATCTGCTGGACTTCCGCTGCGGCGTGACTAAGTTTGTCGACAGACCAACGGTGCAAGCCAATGAGGTAAAGCTACAAGAGATGCGTAGCGGCGGTCGTCTGCTTATTGAGAAAATAGAAGAGTATCAGCCAGCCGCGCTCGCTATCCTCGGGAAGCAGGCATTTGAGCAGGGGCTTAGCCAGCGTGGGGCGCAGTGGGGAAAACAGACGCTGACCATTGGCGCGACGCAAATATGGGTATTGCCGAATCCCAGCGGGTTAAGCCGGATCACGCTGGATAAACTGGTAGAGGCGTATCGGGAAGTGAATGTGGCGTTGAAGGCGCGCGGCCTGTAACTGCCGGAGCCTTAGGCTCCGGCGTCACTGTCAGAACTCGAAGCGTGCGCCCATGTTGTAGCGGCGTCCTTCCACGATGGAAGACTGGTTATAGGACGTTTTGTAGATTGGGTTCACGTCGAACAGGTTATAAACCCCCGCCATCAATGTGATGCTCTTGTTGAGATGGTAGCGTGCCCCTAAATCGACCAGCGCATAGGCGTCGGTTGACGTTGATTTGCCGATGTCAGGCGTATTGCTGCGCCAGCTGGCTTTGCTCCACAGTTCAAGATCGTTAAGTGCATTCCATGTCAGAGACAGGTTGGCCATGCTCGTCGGGAACTCGTTCAGTGCCTCTCCCTTGTACTGACCGCTCTTTTGCTCGCTGTGGGTATAGGTGTAGTTCGCGTTCGCTTTCAGCGCGGTAGTGACCTGCCAGTCGCCGTTCAGCTCCAGGCCATAGATTTCCGCGTCACTGACGTTGAAATACTGCGAGACTTCTTCCGCTTCATACCCGTTGTAAATGCACTTCTGCGTGGCCGTTGCGGTACAGATGGTGTAGTCGCTGATCTTGTCCTTGAATTTGGTGAAGAACACGGTTGCATCCAGTGCCAGTGTGTCCTGTTGCCAGTAGACGCCCAGCTCGGTGTTGACGCTCTGCTCAGGTTTCAGGTCATCGTTGCCGATCCCAATGAAAGAATACGGATACGAACCGTAGACGCTGGTGAAACCTTCATTGTTCTCACGCAGGTCCGGTTTTTTATAGCCCGCCGATACGCCGCCCTTCAGCGCCCAGCTTTCGTCAATCGTCCAGTTACCGTAGAGTTTTGGCGTGACGTGGTAGCCAAAGTAGCTGTCGTGATCGAGACGCGCCGAGGTGGTGAGGGTGAAGTCCGGAACCATCATCCAGGCATCTTCCGCGAAGATGGCCCAGCCGTCACGGGTGATCTTGCTGACAGGCGTTATGCCCGGCACTTCTTTGTTTTCGATGCCGAAAGTGTCGTCCAGCTCATTACGGGTGAAGTTGATCCCCAGCGTCAGCTTGTGGTCGCCCAGCGTAAAGGTGTTCGCGCTGTTGGCTTCATAGTTTTTCTGCTTAATGAACTGCGAACTCATGCCCGGCACACGATACTCGGTTTTAGCGTTTTCGTAGCTGATGAAGTTCTTCACTTCCAGCAGATCGTCGCCGTACCAGGCATGCTGCGCAAGTGAAGCGGCATCGCGGTCAAAGTCCCATTGCCAGGCTTTATCATTGTGTGATTTTACCTGATGCCCTTTGACGACGTTCAAATCCCACAGTTGGGTGTCGGTCGGCGACATGTTGATGGTGGCATCCAGATTGCCAGCCTGGTGCTTCACAAAGCGCTCATCGGAGATGCTGTCGTCATCACGGCGATCAAGATAATCCGCCGCTACGCTCACTCCGAGCTTGCTGGGGATAATTGGCCCCATCAGGAAGACATTGGTCTGGTTGGTGTTACCGTACTCGCTCTTCTCTTGCAGGAAGTAGTTATCTTCCAGCACACCTGTCCATTTATCGAGGTTGTAGCCTTTTTTGGTGATGACGTTGACCACGCCGCCGATGGAGTCAGAGCCATACAGTGAGGACATCGGTCCGCGAATCACCTCGATTCGCTCGATAGCAGCAAGCGGCGGTAAAAAGGCAGCCTCTGTCCCGATATGGTGTCCGTAAGGACGCGATTCGCGGGTGCCTTGTTTGATGCCGTTGACCATGTAGGAGGTATAGGTCGAGTCCATGCCGCGCATCTGCACATCGCCTGTGGCAAGGCTACCGTTGCCATTACCCACCAATACGCCGGGCATCTCGCGAAGGGCTTCGGTGACGTTCTGGTTAGAGCGGGTGTTCAGTTCTTTCTCGCCGACGACGGAGATGGTCGCCGGTGCCTCACGGCGTTCCTGTGCGAAACCGGTGGCGGTGACCACCAGTTGATCTTCATTATCTGGTGTGGTTTCTTCGGCGAAAACGGTCGCCGGGAGGCTGGCAAGGGCGAGCGAAATCGCCAGCGCGGTACGAGTCTGGTTAATCACAACGCATTCCTCAGAACTGGGTTAAATCGAGCTTGAGTACATAGTCAGCCTTGTTGGCTTTTTCATCCTGCTTCACGCTAACGAAGAGCGTTTTGCTGTCAGGAGAAAGCACCATGCTGTTTGGCATTGCTGCCGTTTTGATGGTGTGCTTCAGGCTGTAAGTGTTGGCATCGATAACGCTAATCTGACGGGCATTGCGATGGGTAACATACACTTCGTTGCGGGCAGGGTTATAGACCGCAGCGATGGAGTTTGGCGTGGGAACGCGGTGAACAATTTTACCGCTGCCCAGTTGGACTACCAGCACGTCGGCGGTGTTGGTATCGGCGATAAATCCGACGCCTTTGGCCGTGTTCAACGCGATGTTCAGGAAGTAATGCTTCGGCTCGGAGGGGTCAACCTTCACACGCGACAGAACCTGCGACGTTTTGCCATCCAGGGTAACCAGTTCGCCTTTGCCAGTGACGGCGTAAACTTTATCGCCAGCTTCATCAACGGCGAAACCGACCGGATCCATCCCTTTGAGGGCGTGTAATAGTTTCTGGTTATACGTGTCGACAACCCACAGCACACCTTTATTTTCACTGCCAATACCGGAGACATACAGACGGTGGTGCTTCTTGTCGAGCACCACTTCACGAACGTGGGCTTTATTTTCTTCGTCTGCAAGCTGAAGCATTTTCACTTCTTTATGGGTACGGGTATCCAGCAGGGTCAGTGAGCCATCCAGCGCATTACCTAGCCAGAGAATGTGGTTAGGTTCATCCAGTGAGACCGCAAAAGGACGGCGTTCGGTGGCGATCCGCTCATCGACTTTTAATGATTCAGTTGAAAACAGGAACACTTCACCGGCGGTTTTATCTTTGTCGAAAGAGGGGGCAGAGGCTGCATAGATAGCCTGTTGTCCGGCGTCATAAGCCAGTTCGTAAACGCCATGACCAAGCGTCTGAGAGGCGAACTGATCCTCAGTAAAGTCTTTTGCCAGGGCTGAACCGGCATAAAGTGCCAGTGAAATCGCAAGCGCGCAGAGGGACTGATTTTTTAATGTTTTTAAATTCATGTCATTTTTCTTTACAGTTGTTTACGAAAAGAAAAATGATAATGAAAATAAATATCATTTACAATTGCATGTATAGGCGATGCCCCCTACCAATTTTTGTACACTGCGGAAAATCCCAAAAAAAAGCTCCCCGGAGGGAGCTTCTTAATAACAGAAACGATTAATCGTCGAGGAAGCTACGCAGTACTTCTGAGCGGCTCGGGTGGCGCAGTTTACGCAGTGCTTTCGCTTCGATCTGACGGATACGTTCACGGGTAACGTCGAACTGTTTACCCACTTCTTCCAGCGTGTGGTCGGTGTTCATGTCGATACCGAAACGCATACGCAGAACTTTCGCTTCACGGGCGGTCAGGCCAGCCAGAACGTCGTGCGTTGCGGCACGCAGGCTCTCGGTGGTCGCAGAGTCCAGTGGCAGCTCGAGGGTGGTATCCTCGATGAAATCACCCAGATGCGAATCTTCATCGTCGCCGATCGGCGTTTCCATGGAGATAGGCTCTTTCGCGATCTTCAGCACTTTACGGATCTTGTCTTCTGGCATCAGCATGCGTTCAGCCAGTTCTTCCGGCGTCGGCTCGCGGCCCATCTCTTGCAGCATCTGACGGGAGATACGGTTGAGCTTGTTGATAGTCTCAATCATATGTACCGGGATACGGATGGTGCGCGCCTGATCCGCGATCGAACGGGTGATCGCCTGACGGATCCACCAGGTTGCATAGGTGGAGAACTTGTAACCACGACGGTATTCAAACTTATCAACCGCTTTCATCAGGCCGATGTTACCTTCCTGAATCAGATCCAGGAACTGCAGGCCACGGTTGGTGTATTTTTTAGCGATAGAGATAACCAGACGTAAGTTCGCTTCAACCATCTCTTTTTTCGCACGGCGGGCTTTCGCTTCACCGATGGACATGCGACGGTTGATATCTTTAACCTGCTCGATGGTCAGGCCGGTTTCTTCTTCAATCTGCTGCAGTTTCTGCAGGCCGCGGTGAACGTCATCTGCCACATCGTGCAGTTTTTCAGACCACGGCTTGTTCATCGCGATTGCCGCGTTGAACCAGGTTTCGCTGGTTTCGTTGCCAGTAAACAGGGTGATGAAGTTTTTCTTCGGCATTTTGCACTGCTCAACGCAGAGCTTCATGATCAGACGTTCCTGAGTACGCACGCGGTCCATCATGACGCGCATGCTGTTTACCAGGTAGTCGAACTGCTTCGGCACCAGACGGAACTGTTTGAACACTTCGGACAGCTTCTGAATTTCTTCCTGCGCGGCAGCATGGCTGCGGCCTTTCGCTTTGATGGTGTCGCGAGTGATTTCGTACTGAGTACGCAGTTCACCGAATTTTTCACGCGCTAACTCAGGGTCGATGCTGTTGTCGTCATCGCTGCTGTCGTCGTCGCCATCTTCTTCATCTTCGTCTTCATCGTCATCCATCTCTTCCTGAGAGAGTTCAGAACCGACGTGCGTCGCCGTTGGCGCCATGTCTTCTTCCGCGTTCGGATCGACAAAGCCGGTGATCAGATCGGAAAGACGTGCTTCTTCAGCTTCAACGCGATCGTACTGCTCAAGCAGGTAGGTGATAGCTTCCGGGTATTCGGCAACGGAGCATTGAACCTGGTTAATCCCGTCTTCGATGCGTTTAGCGATGTCGATTTCGCCTTCGCGGGTTAACAGTTCAACGGTACCCATTTCGCGCATGTACATGCGGACCGGGTCAGTTGTACGGCCGATTTCGGACTCAACGCTGGACAGAACCTGGGCAGCCGCTTCTTCCGCGTCTTCATCGGTGCTGTTGGAGGTTTCAGCAAGCAGCAGATCATCGGCATCAGGTGCTTCTTCCATCACCTGAATACCCATGTCATTGATCATTTGGATGATGTCTTCGATTTGATCTGAATCGACGATATCTTCCGGCAGATGGTCATTGACCTCGGCATAGGTCAGATAGCCTTGCTCCTTACCACGTTGGACAAGAAGCTTCAGCTGTGACTGCGGGTTTTGCTCCATAAGACGGTATCCACACTTAATTCGTTTGATTGGTGTTGGGCGGTAAAACCGCCAACGGCAAAACGAGGGCATACTTATATTTTGCCGCTGCCTCTCCGTGCGGCTGTCGGGGGCTTCCCGATCGATATTCGGCAGTTAAGCCGTTAAATACTTCATCCTTCACGTTGTCTCTGCGTTAGCTGAGTTCGTTTACTTGCTGCCTTGATACAACGCGAGTGATTTTGTCTTTCTCTTATTTCCTGGCCAGTTCCTGGTTCAGCGTCCAGAGTTCCCGGCGTTCTTCGCTGCTTAAACCGTGTGTGCGCTCACGAGCTATCAACTCTTCCTGGCGCAGTTCAAGCATCGAATCAAACATATGGTTGAGTGAGTCGGTGAAGGTTTTTTCCGCGATATCTTTATCTGCTATATCGTCCCACATCGACAGTTTTTCAAGGGTCGCAGCATCATTTGTGCCACGGTAGTGTTCTAAAAGTTGCCCGGTGGTCAGACCTGGCTGAGCCAGACAAGTGTTGACCAGTTCTCTGAATAAGCCAAGTCCAGGCAGCTTATTGCTATCCAGTGCGCCTAACGGTGGAACCAGCGGGGCAAGCTCCGGGTTCTGCACCAGCAACCCTATAAGTATACGCATGGTCGTACGTTTTAGCTGTGGAACAGGGCGGGAAGCCCCATTTTCTGCCAGTTTTGGCATTAAACGTTCAAGCTGGCTGTCATCCAGAATGCCGAGCTTGTTTCCCAACTCCTGTCGCAGGTAAATGCGCAACGTTTCGCCTGGTACCTGAGTAATCAGTGGTAATGCCAGCGTGCTGAGCTGTGCGCGTCCATCTGGGGTACTCAAATCCACCTGCGGCAACAGGCTGTTAAATAAAAACGCAGAGAGCGGCAGCGCCTGCTCCATCCGGGCTTCAAAGGCCTCTTTCCCTTCTTTGCGCACCAGCGTATCGGGATCTTCGCCGTCAGGTAAAAACATAAAGCGTAGCTGGCGTCCGTCTGTCATATAGGGCAGTGCGGTTTCCAGCGCGCGCCATGCTGCGTCGCGCCCGGCGCGGTCGCCGTCGTAACAGCAAATTACGTTGTTCGTCGCGCGGAACAACAGCTGAATGTGATCTGCGGTGGTGGATGTCCCAAGGGATGCCACGGCGTAGTTAATGCCGTATTGCGCCAGCGCCACCACATCCATATAGCCTTCTACCACTAACAGGCGCTGCGGATCGGCGTTATCCTGCTGGGCTTCATAAAGGCCATACAGCTGGCGACCTTTATGGAAAATATCGGTTTCCGGGGAGTTCAGATACTTCGGCAGGGCATCGCCCAGCACGCGTCCACCAAAACCAATGACCCGACCACGTTTGTCGCGGATGGGGAACATCACCCGTTCGCGAAAGCGATCGTAACTGCGTCCCTGATCGTTGGTAACCAACATCCCCGCATCGACCAGCGATTTGCGATTCTCAGCATTACCGCCAAACCGTTTCAGGACGTTGTCCCAGCCGGGGGGCGCAAAACCAATAGCAAAACGGGTGATAACGTCGCTACTTAATCCTCGCTTTTCCAGGTACTGGCGCGCAGGGGTAGCGGCGGGCTGCATCAAAGACTGTTGATAAAAAGTGTTCAGGCCGTCCATCAATTGATAAAGGCTTTGCCGTTGATGGCGCTCTATCTGACTGGGGCCACTGCCTGCTTCATAGGGCACTTCAAGGTTGTGCATTGCGGCCAGTTCTTCGACGGTTTCCACAAACTCGAGCTTGTCGTAGTTCATGAGAAAGTCGACGGCGTTGCCGTGCGCGCCACACCCAAAGCAGTGATAAAACTGTTTTTCACCGTTTACGGTGAAAGAGGGGGTTTTTTCGTTATGGAACGGACAGCACGCGTGATAATTTTTGCCCTGCTTTTTCAGCTTTACCCGCGCGTCGATGAGATCGACGATGTCGGTTCTTGCCAGCAGGTCATTGATAAATACGCGTGGAATTCGTCCAGCCATATGCCCCTTTTATACACTTCATCCTTCAGCCTGCCTCTGTGTTGGCTGCGCTCGCTCACCCCTGTCACTTACTTATGTAAGCTCCGGGGCTTCACTCACTTGCCGCCTTGATGCATACTGAATGATTTTGTGTATATGCCAATGCATAAACGAAAATAAGCCGCGCATTCCTTCCGGAAGCACGGCCTTACAACTACAACTCAGTCTGAATTGAGAGCTTTGGCTCTCAATAGATTAGTACAGACGAGTGCGGCGTGCGTTTTCGCGAGCCAGTTTCTTCGCGTGACGTTTCACAGCAGAAGCTTTAGCGCGCTTACGTTCGGTAGTCGGTTTTTCATAGAACTCACGACGACGAACTTCCGCCAGAACACCTGCTTTTTCGCATGAACGCTTGAAGCGACGCAGTGCTACGTCGAACGGCTCGTTTTCACGTACTTTAATTACCGGCATGTAACTCTCACCTTTAATAAATTCGGTTTGCCGCTGGCATCAACGCCAGCTTATTTCAAAATGGTGCGGAATTTTACTGCAATTGCTGCTGCTTTGTAAAGCACCGACGCGATTTTGAAAGGGACTTTTATAAGGACAAGGAGTATACACGAGCGGAACTCCTGGGGCGAACAAAGTTTTACATCAACCCGCATTGGTCCTACACTGCGCGGTAATAGAGCGAGGTAAAACAAGTCATGCGTGTACTGGGTATTGAAACATCCTGCGATGAAACCGGCATCGCCATTTACGACGATGAAAAAGGTCTTTTAGCCAACCAATTGTATAGTCAGGTGAAATTACACGCTGACTACGGCGGCGTAGTGCCAGAACTGGCCTCGCGCGATCACGTACGTAAAACCGTACCGCTGATCCAGGCCGCGCTGAAAGAGGCGGGACTGACAGCCAAAGAGATTGACGCGGTAGCCTATACCGCAGGTCCTGGTCTGGTTGGCGCGCTGCTGGTTGGCGCGACCGTAGGACGTTCGCTGGCGTTCGCCTGGGGCGTACCGGCAATTCCTGTGCACCATATGGAAGGGCATCTGCTGGCGCCGATGCTGGAAGAGAATCCCCCTGCTTTCCCGTTCGTCGCGCTGCTGGTTTCCGGCGGTCACACGCAGCTTATCAGCGTCAACGGTATCGGTCAGTATGAATTACTCGGCGAATCGATTGATGATGCTGCTGGCGAAGCGTTCGACAAAACCGCCAAGCTGCTGGGGCTGGATTACCCTGGCGGCCCAATGCTGTCAAAGCTGGCCTCGCAAGGCGTTGAAAAACGCTTTGTCTTCCCGCGCCCGATGACCGACCGTCCGGGGCTGGATTTCAGCTTCTCCGGGCTGAAAACCTTTGCCGCGAATACCATTCGTAATAACGAAAATGACGATCAAACGCGCGCAGATATCGCCCGAGCCTTTGAAGATGCGGTAGTTGATACGCTGATGATCAAGTGTAAACGTGCGCTGGATCAAACCGGTTTTAAACGTCTGGTGATGG
The DNA here is from genome assembly GCF_005280975.1 of Citrobacter sp. wls716. Lineage (NCBI taxonomy): Bacteria > Pseudomonadati > Pseudomonadota > Gammaproteobacteria > Enterobacterales > Enterobacteriaceae > Citrobacter > Citrobacter sp. wls716. The sequence continues at coordinate 87,262 of NZ_SZWX01000017.1, read as the reverse complement.
CGGGGGGCGTGAGCGCTAACCGTACACTACGCGCAAAACTGGCCGAGATGATGCGAAAACGTCGTGGCGAAGTATTTTACGCGCGTCCGGAATTTTGTACCGACAACGGGGCGATGATCGCCTACGCGGGCATGGTGCGTTTTAAAGCAGGCGCAACGGCGGATCTTGGCGTAACCGTGCGCCCACGCTGGCCGCTGGCGGAATTACCGGCGGCGTGATTTTTTGCCCGGTGGCGCAATGTTACCGGGCAATACGCTATATCCGCAGCATTCCTTTCTCTTCCAGAAACGCGATAATTTTTTCCAGACCCTCTCCGGATTTTAAATTACTGAACGTCCACGGACGCTCGCCGCGCATACGCAGGGTATCGCGTTCCATCACCTCCAGCGAGGCGCCGACGTAAGGGGCCAGATCGGTTTTATTGATAACCAGAAAATCGGATTTAGTGATCCCCGGGCCTCCCTTACGCGGGATCTTCTCGCCTTCGGCAACGTCGATCACATAGATTGTCAGATCCGCTAATTCCGGACTGAAGGTGGCGCTTAGGTTATCGCCACCGCTTTCCACAAAAATCAGATCCAGATTGCCGAATTTCTCGCTCAGCGCCTCTACGGCAGCCAGATTCATCGACGCATCTTCGCGGATGGCGGTATGCGGGCAGCCGCCAGTTTCCACACCGACGATCCTGTCTGGCTCCAGGGCGCCCGCCTCGGTGAGAATACGCTGATCTTCTTTGGTGTAGATATCGTTAGTCACTACCGCCAGTTGATAGCTGCTGCGCATGGATTTGCATAACGCTTCCAGCAGCGCCGTTTTGCCGGAACCGACCGGGCCGCCAACGCCCACACGCAGGGGATGCTTGTAGTTACTCATTTTTTCTCCTCAGGAGCGGAATAATCGGGAATATTGCGTTTCATGCCGGGCAGACGCGATAGCGGCCAACGGCGTTGCGGAGCCGAGACTGGCGTCAGGCGTCGCCAGCGCCTGTGCCAGGCCCTGCGCATAGCGATCGCAGAGCGCAATAATCAAACGCTGGGCCGCCTGTTGTCCAAAAGGAACCAGCTTGACGCCAGCCATCACAGCGCTCTCAATCCAGCTGTAGCCGAGGCTTAACGCCAGTTCGGTCAGGGGAATTCTCCAGCGCACGCCCAGCCAGGCCATGCCGCAGAGTTGGCTGTCGGCGAAGAGGGGGCGCCACTCTCGCGAGCAATCCGCCTCCCAGTCGGTGACCAGCCGCGTAAACGCCGCGCCCCGGCTGCGTTCTTCATCCCGCAGTTCGCGGGTTTCGCGACAGGCCAACAGGTAAGTGGTCCAGCGGCGCGCGGCAGCGAGATCGTCCTGCTCGCAGGCGTGATACAGCCTCGCCAGCAGCGGTAGGTCGACGGTAAAAAAGTTCTGCTCCATCTGTTGAATTTGCCAGGCAGAGAAGTCATCGACGCTTTTCACCCAGCCGATTTCCACCGCCCACTCCAGACCCTGGGACCAGGTAAACGACCCCACCGGGAGAGCGCTGCTGGCGAGCTGCATCAGACGCAGCTGTTGGGTGTTATGCATCAGTGCGCATGGCCGTGATGATGCCCGTGTGATTCACTGGCATAAGCGCCTGCTTCCGGTTCAAACGGTAGTTGAGCGAACGTCACCTCGAGGTTGAACTGGCGCAGCATGGCGTCCAGCACGTGATCGTGGTGGTAGCGCAGCTCATCGGGCAGGATTTGCAGCGGAACGTGGCGATTACCGAGGTGGTAACAGGCTTTGGCGAGCAGGAAAGGATCGGCGCAGCGCACCACGGAAACCGACTCCGGCGCGGCGATCACTTCAATCACTTCGCTGCCATCGTCGGTGGTCAGCAGGTCGCCACCGCGCAGCAGCAAACCGCGCGGTAGCATTAGCCCGGCTTCGCGACCGTCGTTCAGCGCCACTCTGGCACGACTTTTTACCCGCATATCAATGGGTAGCGTGACGCTTGCGGTGACGCGGTGGGCGTGGTCCAGGCGTTGGGTCAGGTAGATCATCGTCACTCCTCAAAACAGAAAATAGCGTTGCGCCATCGGCAAAACGTTTGCCGGTTCGCTGGTAATCAGTTCGCCATCAATACGCACCTCGTAGGTCTGAGCATCGACGGTGATATTGGGTTGCAGGTTGTTGTGGATCATGTCGGCCTTTTTCACTGTTCTGCAGCCTTTGACCACGGCGATAGCGCTTTGCAGGTTGAGCTGCTGCACGATGTTTTGCGCGTCAGCGGCTTGCGAAATAAAGGTCAGCCGGGTGTGATGCCGCGCTGCGCCAAGTGCGCCGAACATCATGCGGTAATGCACCGGCTGCGGGGTGGGAATCGAGGCATTGATGTCGCCCATCGGCGCACAGACGATCATCCCGCCTTTAACGATCGTCGCCGGTTTTACGCCAAAGAATGCCGGTGACCACAGCACCAGATCGGCCAGTTTGCCAGGCTCAACGGAGCCGACTTCATGGGCGATACCGTGGGTTAGCGCCGGATTGATGGTGTATTTGGCGACGTAGCGTTTAATGCGCAGGTTGTCGTTGTCACCGGTTTCTTCTGCCAATGGGCCACGCTGAACCTTCATGCGGTGCGCCACCTGCCAGGTGCGCAGGATCACTTCGCCCACGCGCCCCATTGCCTGTGAATCGGACGAGGTCAGGGAAAAGGCGCCAATGTCATGCAGCACATCTTCGGCAGCGATCGTTTCCCGGCGAATGCGTGATTCGGCAAAGGCCACGTCTTCGGCGATATCCGGATCGAGATGGTGGCAAACCATCAGCATGTCGAGATGCTCGTCGATGGTGTTGATGGTATAGGGCAGCGTCGGGTTCGTAGAGGAGGGCAGGATATTCGGATGCGCGCAGGCGGTGATGATATCCGGTGCATGACCGCCGCCCGCGCCTTCGGTGTGAAAAGTATGAATGGTGCGATCGCCAATCGCCGCCAGCGTATCTTCCACGAAACCGGACTCATTGAGCGTGTCGCTGTGCAGCGCGACCTGGATGTCCATCTCGTCGGCCACGGTCAGTGCGCAGTCGATGGCGGCAGGCGTGGCGCCCCAGTCTTCATGGATTTTCAGGCCAATGGCGCCCGCGCTGATTTGCTCGCGCAAGGCGTCAGGATTTGAGCCGTTACCTTTGCCCAGTAAACCGATGTTAACCGGTAACGTGTCTGCCGCCTGCAGCATGCGAGCGATGTACCACGGACCCGGCGTACAGGTGGTGGCGTGCGTTCCCGCGGCCGGACCGGTGCCGCCGCCGATCATCGTCGTCACGCCGGAAACCAGCGCCTCTTGCGCCTGCTGTGGGCAGATCCAGTGAATATGCGTATCCACGCCGCCCGCGGTGACGATCTTGCCTTCCCCGGCGATGACTTCAGTTCCCACGCCTATCGGGATCGTAACGTTGGGCTGAATATCGGGATTACCTGCCTTGCCGATGGCGAAGATCCTGCCGGCTTTGATACCGATATCCGCTTTCACGATCCCCCAGTGATCGACGATCAGCGCGTTGGTTATTACCAGATCCACACATGCATCGGCGCGCATTTGCCCCTGGCCCATGCCGTCGCGGATCACTTTTCCGCCGCCGAATTTGACCTCTTCGCCGTAGGTGGTGAAGTCTTTTTCTACCTCGATCCACAGGTCGGTATCCGCCAGACGCACTTTATCGCCGGTGGTTGGGCCAAACATGTCGGCGTACGCCTGCCGGGAAGTTTCACTCATTATCTGCCTCCAGCGCGCCCATTACTTCGCTGCGAAAACCCACGATCCTTTGTGCGCCAGCAACGCGCACCAGTTCTACTTCGCGTTTTTGTCCTGGCTCAAAACGCACCGCTGTGCCCGCAGCAATGTTCAGACGAAAGCCGCGTGCGGCCAGCCTGTCAAAGCGCAGCGCCGGGTTCACTTCGAAAAAGTGATAGTGCGATCCCACCTGGATGGGCCTGTCGCCATGATTTTCCACCACGATCGTGCAGATCTCCCGCCCCTGATTAAGCGCGATATTGCCTTTTGCGATCTGATATTCACCTGGGATCATTGCCGCTCCTTAGACGATCGGGTTGTGGACGGTGACCAGCTTCGATCCGTCCGGAAATGTGGCTTCAACCTGAATATCCGGGATCATTTCCGGTACGCCTTCCATCACCTGATCGCGACGCAGCACGTGACGCCCGTCCTCCATCAGCGCGGCCACAGTTTGCCCGTCGCGCGCCCCTTCCATGATGAAAGCGCTAATCAGCGCCACCGATTCCGGGTAGTTCAGCTTCAGCCCGCGGGCCAGGCGACGTTCTGCCACCAGCGCGGCGGTAAACAGCAACAACTTGTCTTTTTCTCTGGGAGTCAGTTCCATAAGGATTCTCTTAGGTTTGCCAGATTCGCGGTAGCACAGGCGCTTTGTGTGTCAGCAACGGGCGTAGGAATTGCCAGATGTCACGCATAACGCGCTGTACAATCAGGTTGTCGTCGGCAAGAAAGCGGATTGTTAGCAGCGAGTCATTAAGCGTTGCCCCGGCGTAATCGCCAAGCGGTGTAAGCCGCTCGCGCGTGCCCTCCAGCATGTGTTCGCTGGCCGGATAACACAGCAACGTGCCGACCCAGGGATGATGCGCAACGCCACTCAGCTCTCCCTCCTGCAACTGCAAGCGTTCTATCAACAGCGGCTGGTCATCTCGCCACACTTCCAGACGGTTTTGCAGCACGCCGTGGCTGAAGGTCTCTTGCATAACCGGTCGCCCAAGACACAACAGATCCCAGGCCAGCAAACGACTCTCTGATGCGATGTGAAATACAGACTGAATAACAGCGTTGGCACCGGGAAAGAGGATTGTATCCTGCGGCAGCCACTCCAGCGTGGCGTGCGAGGCGAGGGTAAAGTGCTGGCGCAGCAACGCTTGTGGCCCTCGGCTGCGATAAAACTTGCCCGCGCCGGGCTGGGTGATTAACGCATGGCTGTTTTCGTCGAGTGTGACGGCAATATGAAGCTCATCTCCGCCAACGATCCCCGCAGGTGGATGCAGCAAATAGAGGTGACAGACCTCCTCTTCCGGGTAAAACGGACGCTGAACCGTCAATGGACCATGATGACGCGCCGAGGCGAGCACCGTTTTGTGCCCGGTGCGGGTAAAATGCAGATCCAGTTCGGCCTGCCAGCCCCGTGTGAGTGTCTCGTGCGCAACCGTGTCCAGAGCGTTTCCCTTATCAGCATGAGGGTGTTTGCATACAAAAAAGTATGCCTCAGCGCATCGGGAAAAGGGTCATATGAGAAGCTTATGGAAAAAGGGGCGACAATACGCCGCCCCAATGGGGTTTACAGTAACACGAGGGGCATCCAGACCAGACCGGTGATCACCAGTAGCACGAGGAAAATCAGGCCAAAAATAGCGCCGAGCCGCCAGTAATCCACCGTAGGCAAATAGCCGCTGCCGTAGTAGATAGGGCTGGGACCGGTGGCGTATGGGGTCAGAATGCTGCCCAGGCCAATGGCGGCGCCGACCATCAGGCAGAAGACCGGTAATGGGATTTCCGGCATCGCCAGCGCGGCGGCAATCATCATCGGCGCGAGGGCAGAGGTATACGCCGTGGCGCTGGCAAAGAAGTATCGCAGCAGGTAGAACACCACGATCAGCGCTACCATCACCATCACCGGCGAATAGCCACTCAGCCCGTTTGCCAGCAGCTTGCCGAACCAGGAGATAAAGCCGGTGTTGTTCAGTCCGGTGGCGAGCGTTATCAGCGAGGCCAGCCAGAAAAAGACGTTCCACGCGGCTTTATTACTGACGATGTCATCCCAGTTGATGATGCGCAAAACCAGCATCAACGCCACTACGCTGTATCCGACCATCGCCGCGTCAATAAAATCGCCGCCGAAAATCCACAACACCAGTGCGCCGACCATCAGCACCAGCATCTTTTTCTCGCGGGCGCAGAGTGGTCCCATCGCTTTTAGCTCTGTATCCGCCCAGCGTGGAACCTGATCGCCGGATTTCAGTACCGGTGGATACAACACATATGCCAGCCACGGCACGATCAGCACCAGCAAAATGCTCAGTGGCAGCATGCCTAAGAACCAGTCGCCCCAGCTCAGCGCCGTGTGGGACGCGCCTTTCATCAGGCCGATCAACAGCAGGTTCGGTGCCATCGCCGTTAAGAAAATAGCGCTGGTAACGCAGTCAGCGACAATGCCCATCCACATGATGTACGAGCCAATGGAGCGTGAACTGGCGCTATTGGGTTGTGAATTATACAGCGGCGGCAGGTTGCAGATAATCGGGTAGATTATTCCGGCTCCGCGCGCGGAGTTGGAAGGCGTGACGGGAGCGAGGATCAGCTCTGAGAACATCACCGCATAGCCGAGAAACAGCGTCCGGTGTCCCATCTTTTTCACCAGCATCAGCGCGATTCGCCGACCAAGGCCGGTTTTTTCATAGCCGGTACCAAACATAAAGGCCGCGAAGATCAGCCAGATAACCGAGTTTGAGAATCCAGATACCGCCCACGACAGCGATTTGGCGGTAAATTTAAAACCGTCCTGCGCGAGTTGCTCCGGGCTGAACAGCAGCCACGGTGAAAGGACGGCGATGATCGAAATTCCAATCATCGCCACCACTGCGCCCGGTACAGGTTCCAGAATAAGCCCGACAATCACACCGGTAAAGACGGCAAAATAGAGCCAGGTATGACTCTCAAGACCGGTGGGGACGGGCAGAACAGCAATAATGGCGATGACCACCAGCGGAGCCAGGTATCGCCACCAACCAGCTAAAGGTGCCATTGTTGTATCCCTGCGAAGAGGGAGAGGCGTTACGCCCCTCCGGGAGGGTTATTTGATGTAGTGCACGTGCTCGCAGATTTCATCGACGATAGGATCGCGACGTTCAGCGAACAGCTTTTTGTTTTCGGCAATCAGGTTATTGCCGTGGGTATCGATGGAAACGATCAGCGGGCCGAACTCTTTTACCCTGCATACCCACAGAGATTCCGGCATGCCGAGTTCAGTCCAGTGTACCTCTTCAATTTCTTCAACCTGAGTTGCCGCCACGACCGCACAGCCAGCCGGGAAGATGACGTGCAGCGCTTTGAACTGCTTGCAGCCTTCTTCCGTCAGCGGTCCCATGCCGCCTTTGCCGACCACCAGCTTGACGCCCGTCTGCTCGATAAAGTCTTTCTCAAACGCTTCCATACGCATGCTGGTGGTTGGGCCGACGGAGACCATCTCCCATTTTTCACCGTTCTTACGGACGATCGGGCCCGCATGGAAAATGGCTTTGCCGTTCAGGTCATAAGGAATCGGGCGCTTCAGTTCGATCAGGCGGCGGTGGCAAACGTCACGGCAGGTCACCAGCGTGCCGCTCAGGTAAATGACATCGCCAACGCGAATGTCTGCCAGATCTTCGGCTTTGATCGGGGTTGTGAGGATCTTTTTCATAACGCGCTCCGGGTGTGAGACAGGTTTTCGAAGGAGAGATCGGCATGAACCAACAGCGTGCCGCGACGATGCGCCCAGCAGCCGGTAGAGACGGCAACGCCGATAGTCGACGGGTGGCGCGCGGCGGATTCGATATGCACGCCCATCACTGAGCTATTCCCGGTCAACCCTTGCGGCCCGATGCCCAGACGGTTAAGCCCTTCTTCCAGGCGCAGTTCCAGTTCTGCCGCTTTTGGGTTTGGATGGCGTGATCCGATTGGGCGCAGCACCGCTTTACGCGAAAGCACGGCAGCGGTTTCTACGGAGGTGGCAATACCTACGCCCACCAGCACCGGCGGACAGGCGTTGACTGCCAGCGTGGAGATATTTTCGAAGACAAATTTCACCACGCCTTCGTAGCCTTCAGAAGGCATTAACACTTTCGAGCGCCCCGGCAGCGTACAGCCGCCGCCTGCCATGTAGACTTCGATTTCCGCGTCATCGTTATCAGGGATGATGTCCCAGGTGACCCACGGCACACCGGTGCCGGTATTTTTTCCGGTATTCACTTCGTCAAAAATCTCAACCGCGTTATGGCGCAGCGGCGCTTTTACCGTGGCATCTTCAACGGCCTGTTTCAGAATACTTTGCAGTTCGCCGAGGTGTGGAAAACGGGAACCGACCTTCACAAAAAACATGATTTCACCGGTGTCCTGACAGGCCGGACGATTCAGGTCGATAGCTTTCTGCATGTTGTCAAACATGGTGTGGTAGATGATTTTACCCATCTTTGATGTTTCGCCTTCACGCAGTTGCTTTAATTTATCCACAACATCGTCAGGCATGCGGGTAGAAATCATGGCGGTAAAGTCGGCGACAATGTTCGTCAGCGTAGTTATCGCTTGTTGGTTATTTTGATTGCTCATCTTATTAACTCCAGTTCTTTTATTTGTCTGGAAATAAATTCTCCGCCACAAACTACCACTAAAAATGTGGTTTTATATTATTTGGCACTGTGAATATCTAATTAACAGTTCGTGAATGATGTCCAGATAAGGCAATAAAAATTGCGCCAGGGCAGGGTTTAATACGTATGGGAGAATTACACTGCGGTTAACCACATTACGGATTACCGATCATGCTGAACACGTATCCCCTGGCGAAAGACCTGCAGGTGCTGGTTGAAATTGTTCATAGCGGCAGCTTTAGCGCCGCCGCCGCAACGCTGGGCCAGACGCCAGCGTTTGTGACGAAGCGCATTCAGATCCTTGAGTCCACACTAGGGGCTACGTTGCTAAGCCGCTCGGCGCGCGGCGTGGCGCTAACGGAGAGTGGTCAACGTTGCTATGAACACGCGCAGGCGATCCTCGCAGGTTATCAACATCTGGTCGATGACGTTACGCAACTCAAAACGCGTCCGGCAGGGATGATTCGTATCGGCTGTAGCTTTGGTTTTGGGCGTAGTTATATTGCACCGGCAATTACCGAATTGATGCACAGCTATCCTGAATTACAGGTACATTTTGAACTTTACGATCGGCAAATTGATTTGGCGCAGGATAATATCGATTTGGATATTCGTATCAATGATGAAATTCCTGATTATTATATTGCTCATTTGTTAACGAAAAATAAAAGGATATTATGCGCAGCCCCGGCGTATTTACAAAAATACGGTGAGCCGATGACGTTACAGGAATTAATTCGACATGATTGTCTGGTCACCAAAGAACGGGATATGACTCACGGGGTGTGGGAACTGGATAACGGCCAGGAGAAAAAGTCGGTTAAGGTGGCGGGACATCTTTCTTCTAACAGCGGTGAGATTGTGCTGCAGTGGGCGCTGCAGGGAAAAGGGATCATGCTGCGTTCTGAATGGGACGTACAACCGTTTCTGGCTAGCGGTGAACTGGTGCGGGTGCTACCGGACTATGCGCAAAGCGCCAATATCTGGGCGGTTTATCAGGAGCCGCTGTATCGCAGCGTGAAGCTTCGCGTGTGCGTGGAGTTTCTGGCGACGTGGTGTCAGAACCGATTAGGCAAACCGGTGGAGGGGTATCACATCCCCGAGGCCGGATAAGACGCCGACGCGTCGCTATCCGACAATAAAATCACTCGGGATCTTTTTCGCGTTTTTTCTTCAGCTTGGTCCAGATCTTCGGCTCCTGACGACGCCACAGACGCTGAATGTTGTCATGGTGACGAAGCAGAATTAAGCACGACAACATGGACACCGGGAAAGTGAACTGGGGATTGAACCACCAGACGTAAAAAGGGGCGATCAGCGCACTGACGATAGCGCCTAACGACGAATAGCCGCTTAACAGGACGGTTAGTAGCCAGGTTCCGGCCATCACGCCGGTTAAGTCCCAGCCAATCGGCGCAATTGCGCCAAAGGCGGTGGCAACGCCTTTTCCACCTTTAAAGCCGAAAAATACCGGCCAAATGTGTCCCAGACAGGCGGCGATTGCGATCAATCCCAGCCAGAAGGGGCTGACGCCTAGCGCATAGGCACCCCAGACGGGTAACATACCTTTCAGGACGTCGAAAATCAGTACCGCGACGGCGGCTCCCTTGCCACCGATGCGCAGCACGTTTGTCGCGCCTGGATTCCCAGAGCCGCTGTCGCGCGGGTCCGGCAATCCAGCAAGGCGGCATACCAGAATAGCACTGGAAATTGAGCCACAGAGGTACGCGAAGATAATCATTCCAGGCGCGATTGCACTCATAAGCTGTTCCGTTTTGAAAATGTCGTGTAAAACGCTACTTCTGTGGATAATACGCATATTTCGCCGGAAGTGGTATCCGGGTTAGCCAAAAAGCAGGCAGGTCGTGATGGATATTGTATTTATAGAGCAACTTTCTGTAATCACCACTATTGGTGTTTACGACTGGGAACAAACGATCGAACAACAGTTGGTGTTCGATATCGAAATGGCGTGGGATAACCGCAAAGCGGCGAAAAGCGATGATGTGGCTGATTGCCTGAGCTATGCTGATATTGCTCAAACGGTTGTTAACCATGTGGAAGGCGGGCGTTTTGCGCTGGTAGAACGTGTGGCGGAAGAGGTGGCGGATTTGCTACTTAACCGCTTTAATTCTCCGTGGGTGCGCATCAAGCTGAGCAAACCTGGTGCGGTGGCCCGTGCGGCAAACGTCGGGGTCGTTATTGAGCGTGGCAATAATCTGAAAGAAAATAATTAATTTAATAATTTCTAAATCAAACGGGTATAAAAGAGTCCTGACGTCGGCTCTTTTTTGCCGTGTTTTTTCTCTTTCGTTAGGGGTTTATTGATGAGTGATATGCACTCGCTGCTGGTGGCGGCAATTTTGGGTGTGGTCGAAGGGCTGACGGAGTTCCTACCCGTTTCCAGTACCGGCCATATGATAATTGTTGGCCACTTGTTAGGTTTTGAGGGCGATACCGCAAAAACGTTTGAAGTCGTGATCCAACTGGGTTCCATTCTGGCGGTAGTGGTGATGTTCTGGCGACGTCTGTTTGGTTTAATTGGCATTCACTTTGGCAAGGCCCCGCATGAAGGTACTGGTAAAGGTCGGCTGACGCTGGGGCATATCCTGTTGGGGATGATTCCAGCCGTTGTCCTGGGGCTGGTCTTCCACGACACCATCAAGTCACTGTTTAATCCGATCAACGTGATGTATGCGCTGGTGGTGGGGGGCGTGCTGCTGATTGTCGCAGAGTGCCTGAAACCGAAAGAGCCGCGCGCGCCGGGTCTGGATGATATGACATATCGCCAGGCGTTTATGATTGGCTGTTTTCAGTGTCTCGCGCTGTGGCCGGGTTTTTCTCGCTCAGGAGCGACGATTTCTGGCGGTATGCTGATGGGCGTGAGCCGTTACGCGGCCTCTGAATTCTCTTTCCTGCTGGCGGTGCCGATGATGATGGGCGCGACGGCGCTGGATCTCTACAAGAGCTGGTCGTTCCTTAGCGCATCAGATATCCCAATGTTTGCCGTCGGCTTTGTGACCGCGTTTATTGTGGCGCTGGTGGCGATCAAAACCTTCCTGCAGCTGATTAAGCGTATCTCGTTCATTCCGTTTGCGATTTACCGCTTTGTTGTGGCGGCTGCCGTCTATGTGGTTTTTTTCTGATCGCCACTAAATGCCGGATGGCGCTGCGCTTATCCGGCCTGCGGGCGCAATATGTAGGCCGGATAAGGCATTTATGCCGCCATTCGGCAACGCCAGTTTAATGGGCAGGTTTCGGGCACCGCTTCTCCTTCCAGTTGGCCACCGCCGCGATGCGGCGTCGGGTCAGTTCTTCACGAATTGCCTGACCTTTGAATCCCGCTTCCACGACATCTTTCGTGGGTACCGCCTGCGCAACCTGCCAGGCTTCGCGCAACAGCCTGCCTTGCGGGTAATCCGCCGCTTCAAAACCGGTTCGCCCACGCACGTCGGCCTCACTGGTCAGGGCGATTTGCTCCACGCGCTGCGGTTTGCGCCACGCATCGATGGAATCAAACAGCTTAACGATGGTTTTCGGTTGCAGGATCGGGAAGGTATGAATCAGGTCGTGGAACTCGGCTACCAGTTTGGCTAAGTCGCGGATGTCATTCGGCACGCGCAGGCGCTGACACAGTTGCTCGACCAGCTTAACGCCCGCCGGACCGTGGCCGTGGTGGCGCGGCCATAGCGCTTTAGGCGTTAATGCTTTACCGAGATCGTGACACAGCGTGGCGAAACGTACGTCGACCTCCGGACTTAACATGGCTGCCATCGACAGCGTCATCAGCGTGTGAATACCGGTATCAATTTCCGGATGCCACTGCGCGGGCGCGGGAACGCCGAACAGAGCATCTACTTCCGGGAACAGCACGCGCAGTGCGCCGCAGTCGCGCAGAACCTGAAAAAATACCTGTGGGTTGCGGGTGGTTAAGGCGCTTTCTGTCTCTTTCCACACGCGTTCTGGCGTCAGGTGTTCCAGCTCTCCAGCGGCGGCCATGTTGCGCATCAGCGTCATGGTTTCGTCAGCGATACGAAAGCCGAGGTGCGCATAGCGGGCAGCAAAGCGCGCCACGCGCAGCACGCGCAGCGGATCTTCGCTAAAGGCCGGGGAAACATGACGCAGCAGGCGGTTTTCCAGATCGTCGCGTCCGTTATACGGGTCGATAATCTCCCCGTTGTCATCGCGGGCCATTGCGTTGATGGTCAGGTCGCGCCGCTGAAGATCGGCTTCCAGCGTCACATCTGGCGCGGCATAACAGGTGAATCCGGTGTAACCTGAGCCCGATTTTCGTTCGGTGCGCGCCAGCGCATACTCTTCCCGGGAGTGTGGGTGGAGAAACACGGGGAAATCGCGGCCTACCTGCTGATAGCCCGCGTCAAGCATCTCCTGCGGCGTGGCACCGACAACGACCCAATCTTTATCTTTAATCGGTAGCCCTAATAACGCATCCCGAACAGCACCACCGACCAGATAAATCTTCACGCCACTTTCCTTTTGAAAAAAACATCCCTTAATCATATGTCAGTGTGGCGGAGAAGGCGATTCAGTTCATCCAGCGATCTTTGCGTTTACGGCTTGGGATCATGTGCGGCAGAACCAGACCGAGCAGCAGACCAAGACCCAGCACGCCGCCGCCATACATAAACCATTGCATGATGATAGTACGCTGTTTGTCATCAAGCTGAAGGTTGGCTGCGCTTACCTTCTTTTGCGCCACGATAAGCTCGTTCTTCAGCTTCTGGTTTTCTTCTTTCAACCCGTCGATCACGCTGTCGCTTTGCGATACTTTTTGCTGCATATCGGCGGTACGCTGATTCCATGTGGTATCGATATTATTGAGCTTATCGGTCAGTGTTTTAACCTGGTTTTCCAGATCGGGTACACGGGTACGCAGGCTTGGCGTACTGTTCAGCTCTTTCAGTGGGATCCAGGCGGTACGTCCGGTGCTGTCTTTCACCTGGGCGTAGTTGGTGTTGGCATCGGTCTGTAATAGCGTGACTTCCTCGCCGGCGTTAACCGTACCCACGAGGCGATAATTATCTCCCGGACCGCTGCGGACCCAGGTGTTCAGTTCGTCAGAGACATAGCGCTTCTCTTCGGCATGAGAGACTGCAGTGGCGCTAAGTGCGAGTAAAGTTAATCCAATCAGGCGTAATTTTGGCATCAGGCTGTCGTTATTGTCATAGAAAGTGGAACGATAGTAGTGGCATCAGTGTCTCTACGCAAAGCATTCGACATCAATCGGAATCATCTGTGTCCTTTTTGCCACCACCCGAAACTTTTACGCCCGTCAAATTGCTCGTTGCATGGCAATTTGGCGCAAAATACTATCTACTGACCATAAAGAACGAACTTAGTTCGCAGTCAGTTTTCTCAACTGTGACATAACCCATAAGTACAAGACCATGGCCCAGGAAATCGAATTAAAATTTATCGTTAATAGTGACGCTGTAGATGCGCTGCGTGAACGTCTGAATACGCTGGGGGGAGAGCATCATGCGCCCAGCCAGTTGCTGAATATTTACTACGAAACGCCGGATGCGTGGTTGCGTGGTCACGATATGGGGCTGCGTATTCGCGGTGAAAACGGTCATTACGAAATGACCATGAAAATTGCCGGACGCGTGACGGGCGGACTGCACCAGCGGCCGGAATATAACGTTGCACTAAACGCGCCTGAGCTGGATCTCACCTTGTTCCCAACGGAAGTCTGGCCCGATGGCGAGCTGCCCGCTGAACTTGCTTCTCAAGTGCAGCCGTTGTTCAGCACTGATTTTTACCGTGAGAAATGGTTGGTTGATGTTGATGGCAGCCGGATTGAAATGGCCCTCGATCTGGGGGAAGTGAAAGCGGGCGAGTTTGCAGAACCTATCTGTGAGCTTGAACTTGAACTGCTAAGCGGCGATACCCGTGCGGTACTGAAGCTGGCAAACCAGCTGGTTTCGCAAACCGGTTTACGCCAGGGCAGTTTGAGCAAAGCAGCGCGCGGTTATCATCTGGCTCAGGGGAATGCGCCGCGCGAACTCAAACCGACGCGGATTTTGAAGGTTCCGGCGAAGGCGAGCATTGAGCAGGGGCTGGAAGCGGCGCTGGAGCTGGCATTATCACAGTGGCTGTATCACGAAGAGCTGTGGGTACGCGGCGTGAAAGGGGCGAAAGCCGAGGTGCTGGCGGCAATGGGTCTGGTGCGTCACATTCTGATGTTGTTTGGCGGTAATGTGCCACGAAAAGCGAGCGCTCACTTACGTGAGTTGCTGACCCAATCGGAAGCGATCATTGCGTCGGACGTTTCTGCTATTTCGGCGGTTTACAGCACCCAAACGGCAATGGCCAAACTGGCGTTAACCGAATGGCTGGTGACCAAAGGGTGGCAGCCATTCCTGGATGCGAAGGCGCAGGGCAAAATTGCCGACTCCTTTAAGCGTTTCTCGGATACGCATCTCTCACGCCATGCCGCTGAACTGAAAACCACTTTCGCTCAGCCGTTGGGCGATAAGTACGTCGATCAGCTACCGCGCCTGACGCGCAACATTGATAGCATGCTGATGCTGGCGGGATACTACGACGAAAATGTTGCATCGGAATGGATCGCCAACTGGCAGGGCTTACGTCGGGCTATTGTGGCCAACCAATATATTGAAATTGAACACTTCCGCAACGAAGCGATCGCGCTGGAACCGTTCTGGCTGCACAGCGGAAAACGATAATCAGGGTTGAGGCCGGGATGCCTGATGGCGCTGCGCTTATCAGGCCTACGAGGCCATACCATGAGCCTCAATACGCAAAGGATGTCCCATACATGAAGCAGCTCTCTTCACCGTTACAGCAGTACTGGCCGACCGTTGTTGAGCGGCTGCCAGCAGCAATCTCTGAACCCTCGCTAAGCGTGCAGGCGAAGTCAGTGCTTACATTCAGTGATTTTGTCCGCGACAGCATGATTGCCCATCCCGAATGGCTGGTTGAGCTGGAAAGTGCGCCACCCCAGGCGGATGAATGGCAACACTATGCCGAGTGGTTGCAGCAAGCATTGGTTGACGTCGGCGATGAAAACACGCTGATGCGCGAGCTGCGCCTGTTTCGCCGCCGTATCATGGTGCGTATCGCCTGGGCGCAGACGCTGTCGCTGGTGACGGAAGAAAGTATTTTGCAGCAGTTAAGCCATCTGGCAGAAACGCTGATTGTCGCCGCACGCGACTGGTTGTATGACGCCTGCTGTCGTGAGTGGGGTACGCCGTGTAATCCTGAAGGTGTTGCGCAGCCGCTGCTGATTTTAGGTATGGGAAAACTCGGCGGCGGCGAGCTGAATTTCTCCTCCGATATCGACCTGATTTTTGCCTGGCCGGAGCACGGCAGCACGCAGGGCGGGCGTCGCGAGCTGGATAACGCGCAGTTCTTTACTCGCATGGGCCAGCGGCTCATCAAGGTACTGGATCAGCCCACAATGGATGGTTTTGTCTATCGGGTGGACATGCGTTTACGCCCGTTTGGCGACAGCGGCCCTCTGGTGCTGAGCTTCTCCGCGCTGGAGGATTATTACCAGGAGCAAGGGCGCGACTGGGAACGCTATGCGATGGTTAAAGCCCGCATTATGGGCGATGCCGACGGCACATACGTCAGCGAGCTTCGTGCCATGCTGCGGCCTTTTGTCTTCCGTCGCTATATTGATTTCAGCGTGATCCAGTCGCTGCGTAACATGAAAGGGATGATTGCGCGTGAAGTGCGCCGTCGTGGCCTGAAAGACAACATTAAGCTGGGGGCGGGCGGCATTCGTGAAATCGAATTTATCGTGCAGGTATTCCAGCTTATTCGCGGTGGGCGGGAGCCGTCGCTGCAATCCCGCTCGCTGTTACCCACGCTCAGTGCCATCAATGAATTACACCTGCTGTCTGATACCGACGCGGAACAACTGCGCGCAGCCTATCTCTATTTACGCCGCCTGGAAAACCTGCTGCAAAGCATCAATGATGAACAGACCCAAACGCTGCCGGGCGATGAACTGAATCGCGCGCGACTGGCGTGGGGGATGAACGTTGATGACTGGCAGCAATTAACCGATGTACTGGCCAATCATATGGACAACGTACGCCGGGTATTTAACGAGCTGATTGGCGATGACGAGGCCGAAACCCAGGAAGAGTCGCTCTCAGAACAGTGGCGCGAACTGTGGCAGGACGCATTACAGGAAGATGATACCACGCCGGTGCTGACGCATCTGGCAGATGACGATCGCCGGCGCGTGCTGTCTCTGATTGCCGATTTCCGCAAAGAGCTGGATAAACGCACCATTGGCCCGCGAGGACGTCAGGTGCTGGATCATTTAATGCCGCATCTGTTGAGCGATGTCTGTACGCGTGACGACGCCTCAATACCGCTGTCGCGCATCACACCGCTGCTGGTGGGCATTGTGACCCGCACGACCTATCTGGAGCTGCTGAGTGAATTCCCGGGAGCGCTTAAGCACCTGATTTCGCTCTGTGCCGCCTCGCCGATGATTGCCAGCCAGCTGGCGCGGTATCCGCTGTTGCTCGATGAACTGCTGGATCCGAACACCCTGTATCAACCCACCGCGACGGATGCCTACCGCGATGAGCTGCGCCAGTATTTGCTGCGCGTACCGGAAGATGACGAAGAACAGCAACTGGAGGCACTGCGCCAGTTTAAACAAACGCAGCTTTTGCGAATTGCGGCGGCTGATATTGCCGGTACGCTGCCAGTGATGAAAGTGAGCGATCACTTAACCTGGCTGGCGGAAGCGATTATCGATGCGGTAGTCCAGCAGGCGTGGACGCAGATGGTTGCTCGCTACGGGCAGCCAACGCATCTTGGTGAACGTGAGGGGCGCGGTTTTGCCGTCGTCGGCTATGGCAAACTGGGCGGCTGGGAACTGGGCTACAGTTCGGATCTCGATTTGATCTTCCTGCATGATTGTCCGATGGACGTGATGACGGACGGTGAACGTGAGATTGACGGGCGACAGTTCTATCTGCGTCTGTCGCAGCGCATTATGCACCTTTTCAGCACCCGCACCTCGTCCGGTATTTTGTACGAAGTGGATGCGCGGCTGCGTCCATCCGGCGCGGCGGGAATGCTGGTGACATCAACCGACGCTTTCGCCGATTACCAGCGCAACGAAGCCTGGACATGGGAGCATCAGGCGCTGGTGCGTGCTCGCGTGGTATACGGCGACCCGCAGTTGACCTCTCAGTTTGATACGATTCGTCGCGATATCATGACCCTCGTCCGTGATGGGAAAACCTTGCAGACCGACGTGCGTGAAATGCGTGAGAAAATGCGCGCCCATTTGGGCAATAAGCATCGGGATCGTTTTGATATTAAAGCGGATGAGGGTGGCATTACCGATATTGAGTTTATTACGCAATATCTGGTGCTGCGCTATGCGCATGAAAAACCGAAGCTGACGCGCTGGTCGGATAATGTGCGCATTCTGGAATTACTGGCGCAAAACGACATTATGGACGAGCAGGAAGCGCTGGCGCTTACCCGTGCTTATACGACGTTGCGTGATGAACTTCACCATCTTGCGTTGCAGGAACTTCCGGGCCATGTAGCGGCGGAACACTTCAGCGCTGAACGTACGCTGGTGCGTGACAGCTGGCAGAAGTGGCTGGTTGCCGAGTGAAGTGTGCTATTATCGCGCGCAAATTTTAAGACCCTCAGAGAATCTCTCAGGAGACAGGAATGAAAGTAACGCTGCCAGAGTTTGAACGTGCAGGAGTCATGGTTGTCGGTGATGTGATGCTGGATCGCTACTGGTACGGCCCTACCAGCCGTATTTCACCTGAAGCGCCGGTTCCGGTGGTGAAGGTCGATACCATCGAAGAACGTCCCGGTGGCGCAGCAAACGTGGCGATGAACATTGCCTCTCTGGGCGCAAATTCTCGTCTGGTGGGTTTGACTGGTATCGACGACGCGGCGCGTGCGCTGAGCAAAACGCTGGCGGATGTGAACGTAAAATGCGACTTCGTTTCCGTGCCGACGCATCCGACAATCACCAAACTACGCGTACTTTCCCGTAACCAGCAGTTGATTCGCCTGGATTTCGAAGAAGGTTTTGAAGGCGTAGATCCGCAACCGCTGCACGAGCGTATTAATCAGGCGCTGGGTTCTATCGGCGCTCTGGTGCTCTCTGACTACGCCAAAGGCGCGTTGGCAAGCGTGCAGCAAATGATTGCTCTGGCGCGTAAGGCTGGCGTGCCGGTGCTTATCGATCCGAAAGGGACCGATTTTGAACGTTACCGCGGCGCAACGCTGCTAACGCCGAACCTGTCTGAGTTTGAAGCGGTCGCCGGTAAATGCAAAAGCGAAGATGAACTGGTTGAGCGCGGCATGAAAGTGATTGCTGATTTCGACCTTTCCGCACTGCTGATTACCCGTTCAGAACAGGGGATGACGTTGCTGCAACCGGGCAAATCGCCACTGCATATGCCGACGCAGGCGCAGGAAGTGTATGACGTGACCGGTGCGGGCGATACGGTAATCGGTGTGCTGGCGGCGACGCTGGCGGCGGGTAATTCGCTGGAAGAGGCGTGCTATTTTGCTAACGCTGCAGCCGGTGTCGTGGTCGGTAAACTGGGAACCTCCACCGTTTCTCCGATTGAACTGGAAAACGCCGTGCGTGGTCGGGCTGATACTGGTTTTGGCGTGATGAGCGAATCTGAGCTGAAACAGGCCGTCGCCAGCGCCCGCAAGCGCGGTGAGAAAGTGGTGATGACTAACGGCGTGTTCGACATCCTGCATGCGGGCCATGTCTCCTATCTGGCAAATGCGCGCAAGCTGGGCGATCGCCTGATCGTGGCGGTAAACAGCGATGCGTCGACCAAACGTCTGAAAGGCGAAACGCGTCCGGTCAACCCGCTGGAACAGCGCATGATCGTGTTGGGCGCGCTGGAATCCGTCGACTGGGTGGTCTCTTTTGAAGAGGATACGCCGCAGCGTCTGATCGCTGGCATCCTGCCGGATCTGCTGGTCAAAGGCGGCGACTATAAGCCAGAAGATATTGCGGGCAGCAAAGAGGTATGGGCCAACGGCGGAGAAGTGTTGGTGCTGAACTTCGAAGATGGCTGCTCAACGACCAATATCATCAAGAAGATCCAGAAAGACAGCGATAAATAACAAATGCTGGAAACGGGTCAAACTTTTCGTTTCTGTGCGTTTCCCGCTGTTGACGCTGCTGTTTTTTCGACCTAAAGTAAAGGAATAAGGGTGAGAGGGGATTTCTCCCCCCTCTGATTGACTGTTAGTAAGCGTGGAAACTTAACAGTAACAGCACAACCAGTATGATGACTCGCTTCATCATAACCCTTTCCTTATTAAAGCCCCTTCCTTCTTCGAGAGGGGCTTTCTCGTTGCAGCCCTTGCTGACCAAGCGATTGTTAGTGAGCGACCTGACAGGCGCAAGGGCTTTCTCCCGCAGGTTTTTTATTGCTGGAGCATCCACGCAAAACGGCACGCCAGAATAAAAAATCCCCGGCTTTATGGGCCAGGGACGGGGGACATAAGGCAGAAGTCGTTATTCTTCTTTTATCGTTGTCTGATGGTTAACGTCGACTGTTGTCGTGGCGTTTAACGGAGTGGTAAGCGCATTTAGCGAACCGCCGGACAAACCAATTTCATTTAACAGTGAGTCAATCAGCGGCGCTTGTGTACGATAGGCAAGGGCGGCTGATAATGCCTGCTCAGCCAAATTTCCACCGCTTACGTTACCTGCGTTCACTTCACCGACGGCGCCACCACGATTCAGGCCATCAACCTGGATAATCTTGATTCCGTCGATAGACTTCATTGGCTCAACGGATTTCTCAATAACCGCTGGCAGAGACTGCAGCAGAGCCAGCTTAAATTTCAGGCTGGTCTGTTCGTCGGAAAGCACGTTGATGGCATCGTTGAGTGCACGCTGGGCTTCGGCTTCTGCGAGACCTTTTTTGCGCGTCGCTTCGGCCAGTTCAACAATTGCCGCCGCCTGCAATTCTGCGGCTTCTTTTTCGGCTTTTGCCCGCACGGTCAGTTCAACTGCCTGGGTTTCTGCATCCTGCGCCGCGGCGATCAGCGCGACCTGTTTGGCACGATCCGCTTCCGCGGTCTGGCGGGTGGTTTCTACGTTCTGCTGGGCGCGAACCGCTTCGGCCAGGGCATCGTTAGCTCGCGCTTCAGCCTGAGACTGTTGCTCGGACTTGGCAGCAATGGCGATGGACTTGGTTTGGTTGGCTATCTCCGTTGCCTGCTGCTGTTCGATCTCTTTGATACGAACTTCACGCTCGGCCTCGACTTTTCTGGATCGCACCGCCTGCTCGCGCTCGATTTCTGTTTCCTGAATCTGGCGTTCGGCAAGGATACGCGTCTGTTCAGCTTCACGATGACGTTCGGCTTCGAAGGCGGCGATTTTGGCGTTTTGCTCGGCCGTGCGGGTTTTCACCTGCTGCTCCTGCTCGAGCGTCATGAAGGCTTCCTGCTGTTCGATCTCCAGCTTGCGCGACAGCGCATCACGGTTTTTCTCACGTACCGCAACTTCAACGTCCTGTTCGACTTCGTTACGTTCGCGGCGACGGCGTTCTGTTTCCTGGGTCAGCTTGGTCAGACCCTCGGCATCAAAGGCGTTATTCGGGTTGAAATGGACTTTTTCGGTCTGGTTAAAGTTGGTGAGTGAAACGCTCTCCAGTTCCAGGCCGTTTTTGGACAGGTCTTCCGCGACGGTATTTTGTACGCCCTGAACGAAGTTTTCACGCGTATCCTGCAGTTCATGCATGGTCATCTGCGACGCAGTGGCACGCAGGGCATCGACAAACTTATCTTCTATTAGCACACGTAAATCCTCTGGTGACAGCGTCCGCTGCCCCAGGGTCTGTGCGGCGGTAGCAATCCCTTCAACAGACGGTTTTACACGCACGAAAAAGGCGACGACGACATCCACACGCATACGGTCTTTAGTGATGAGGCTGTCGACAGTCGAACGGCTCACCTCAAGTTTGAGGGTGTTCATGTTGATAGGAATAATTTCGTGGAAAATGGGCATGACAATTGCGCCACCGCTCATCACCACCTTTTGCCCGCCAAGTCCGGTACGTACAAACGCCTGTTCAGCTGACGCGCGGCGATACAGGCGGGCAAAGATAATCCCGATAATTAATAAGACGACCACAGCCACAATAGCGGTAAACATCCATGAAGGTAACATGCCAAAAACATCATCCATTGTGTTATTCCCTTAAAGTAAAAATTACAAAACATTTGGCCAGGGGTTTAGCTCGGCCAGGTAACGCGTTGCGGAGAGTCGGCAGATAATCAGCACCTTGTCTCCTTTTTTGAATTCTTTGCCTGCTTCAGGCTCTAGTAGCACATAGTGGGTCTGCCCGAACTTATCGGTAAATTTCCCTTCGCATGGGGTTCCGGCACTTGCGGAATGTCCGGTAATAATCGCCATGCTGCCGATAAACTCATCTTCTGCGAGAGCGGTGGTTTCATCCCGTGGTAGCCAGGGAGCAATGATTTTTCCGCTGTAATGCACGGCGAAGACGGCAAGAATAAAACTCAGCGGCGCGAGCAGCAGGTTGCTGAGCGGAGCTTGCCACAGTGTGACCGAACCATGTTGAAGAAGGATGCCGAAGAGTCCAAAGAAGCCAGCGAGTAAGCACAGCACGATCAGTGCGGGAATACGTCCGATATTCAAATAGTGCAGCGCTTGTCCAATATTGCCTGAAGTCAGGGCATCGTAGTGATCGAGATGCGCATCCAGTGCGCCCGAAAGGAAGTGCCCGAAAACAAGAGAGATGACTTCCAGTAAGCCAATCAGCAGGACAAATGAAATAGCAAACAGGTAGGGTCCGTTATAATCCGTGAATAAAACCAACTTTCTTCCTCCTGCGACCGCGTTCCCTGATAGTGTCAAAAGTAATGGTTTCACCTCTTACTTTTACATGACGTTACAATAACATGCGTCCTCCTGGTCTTGAATCTGAAAAGAGGCTCATCCCCCTCTTAGATTTCGTAGGAAACTGTGAGGCTGAAGGTTTTTTTGCGCACAATATGTGCAGAATATCTTCGCATCCAGGGAAATACTGAAATCAGAAAAAGCATATGGCCTTAGCAGATATTCAATAACTGGAGGGTATGCTCATGAACAGCAGTATGTATTCAATGAACAATTTCGATTTCCTGGCCCGAAGTTTTGCCAGGATGCAGGCTGAGGGCCATCCCGTTGATATCCAGGCGATAACTGGGAATATGGATGAAGAACACCGTAGCTGGTTTTGCAAACGCTATGCACTTTACTGCCAGCAGGCGACGGAGGCCAGGAAGCTGGAACTGGAACACTAACAGAGAAACGGGCCTTGCGGCCCGTTGTCGTTTTTACTCTTGCGGATCGACTGATGGGATCGCCGGGGCAGGCTTAACTTCTGCCGTTGTTTCACGCGATTCCAGCTCAGTCAGGCGTTGCTCAAGCAGCGCCAGCTTCTCACGAGTACGCAGCAAAACCTGAGTCTGTACATCAAACTCTTCACGGCTTACCAGATCCAGACGGGTCAGCTGTGACTGAAGCGTTTGACGAATTTTCTTCTCGACGTCTTCGCCAAACTCGCGGATCCCTTTCGGCATCGACTCATGAACCTGACGAGCAATCTGCTCAATTTTTTTCGGGTCAATCATTGTGGTTTCCCTGAACTGGTACGTGTTGCTGCATATTGTAGTGCGAACTGGCACAGGCATAAACCAGAATTGTGTGAAGCTAAGACGAGCAAAGGCGTTGATGAAGGTAATCAATAGCGTTATAGTTAACTCGCTTATTCTCAGGGCGGGGCGAAATTCCCCACCGGCGGTAAATCAACTGATGTTGAAAGCCCGCGAGCGCTTTTCGTGAATGCGAAAAGGTCAGCAGATCCGGTGTAATTCCGGGGCCGACGGTTAGAGTCCGGATGGGAGAGAGTAACGATCCAGTCGGGCATGGACCCGCTCACGTTATTTTTTTGCCGCTTTGACGGCACTCCTAAGACTGCCCTGATTCTGGTAACCATAAATTTAGTGAGGTTTTTTTACCATGAATCAGACGCTACTTTCCTCTTTTGGTACGCCTTTCGAACGTGTTGAACATGCGCTTGCTGCACTGCGTGAAGGACGCGGTGTGATGGTGCTTGACGATGAAGACCGTGAAAACGAAGGTGATATGATTTTCCCGGCAGAAACCATGACCGTTGAACAGATGGCGCTGACCATCCGTCACGGTAGCGGTATTGTTTGCCTGTGCATCACTGAAGACCGACGCAAACAGCTCGATCTGCCGATGATGGTGGAAAATAACACCAGCGCTTATGGTACGGGTTTTACCGTGACCATTGAAGCTGCAGAAGGTGTGACTACCGGTGTTTCCGCAGCAGACCGTGTCACTACAGTTCGCGCGGCGATTAAAGATGGCGCTAAACCTTCCGATCTGAACCGCCCGGGTCACGTTTTCCCGCTGCGTGCTCAGGCTGGTGGTGTGTTAACTCGCGGTGGCCACACCGAAGCCACCATCGATCTGGTGACGCTGGCTGGTTTTAAACCAGCTGGTGTGCTGTGCGAATTGACTAATGATGATGGTACTATGGCGCGTGCGCCACAGTGCATTGAGTTTGCCGGCAAGCACAATATGGCTGTAGTCACTATCGAAGATTTAGTGGCTTATCGTCAGGCGCACGAGCGCAAAGCCAGCTAATAGACTATTACCACGTTAGTTGTGGTAAGCATAAAAAACCGAAGCCGTCTTCCTGGCTTCGGTTTTTTTGTTTCTTGCTCCAATTATTTGGTTCTGGTCAGTTTTAAAGCCCAGGCTCCACTCATTATCACCAGCAGTAGTAAACATAAACCAAAGGCCAGCAAACAGGCCTGTGCCATGTTCATAAAATGCCACGGCGGGAGCAGATACCAGCCTTCAGACTGTTGGTATAGATCGATAAACCACTTTTGCGTACTGCTGAGCGCTACGCCATCGGGAACCACGGGGGCGTCATAGCCGCAATCTCCTGTGGGCTTAAACCACTCCGGAGCCCAGTTTGCCAGCGGCAAATTGAAAGGGAATATCGGATCGGTGGAACATCCCTGGACGCCAAACAGCGAGTCCGGATCCGGGTTATGTACAGCATAATGAATGCCGTTAAGTTTGATGGAGAACTTAATGCCCATGATGCTGCCATAAAATGCCGCGATGCAGCCAATAAGCTTCAGAGCAACATTTTTGGGATTTATTGCCGCGATCAATCCACCGAAAACCATCACAAACATGGCGAAGCGAATGTAGACACACTGCTCGCAGGGAGCCATATAGAGATAGATTTGAAAGAATGAGTGCGCCAGTATTATTAACCCGCCCATCGCGCACGCCATCAGTAGCCACAGAAAGCGCCGTTCCTGCCATCTCACCAGCGTATCAACCGGCGTGGTACGTAAGTCCCGCCAAAATCCTTTTATGAAAGCCATAGCCTGGTCCCTGTTTATTTTGTCGCCAGCTCTCTGACAAGCTCAGCCATGGAGTCAATGGATTTGATACTTTTGGTGTAGATCAGGTATTTACCATTAACGACGTAAGCCGGAACCCCCTGAATTTTGGCGACGTCGTATGCCGCTTTCCATTTCTCCAGCGTTTGCTGAACGGTGGGATCTTGCAGCGCGGCGTCAAAATCTGTCTGGCTCATGTCTGCAGCATCCAGACCTGTTTTAATGAATGCGGCCGGATCTTTACCATCTGACCAGCGCTCTTTCTTGTCGTGGTAAGCAGCGTAATAAGCGAATTTCGCTTTTTTGAACTGCGATTTGGCATCAAATAATGAAATCCCTGCGGCCTGATCTTTAGCAATCATTACTGCAAAAACTTCACTGGCCTGTTTACCATATTCCCCTTTGGTTTCCAGATGAAATGGTGTGAAGGTGACGAGATCGGCCACTTTTTCAGAAACCGGGCCAGTCACGGCTTTATCATATTTGTAACAGAACGGACAGGCGTAGCTAAATACTTTGATTAACGTTTTATCAGCATTCGGAATCGGTTGCTCTAAAACCATATAATCAGTGCCTTCTGTAAAAGCGGAGGCGGCAAACGACGTGGCAAGCGCTGCAGTTAATATCACGCTTTTAAATAATGAAGTAATCCATTTAGATGACATAATTAATCCTTAATCTAACGCGATTATTTAAATATGTGTTGTGGGCGGACCAGTAATGCACGGTAGTGAGTTTGGTTTGGCTTATCTGAAAGGACATCAATCTCAACTTTGACTTCTTTGGTCTTGTAGTCAATTTCATTGATTTTGCCAATGGTTGGTTGCCCAACGTCAAATAAATTAATTGAACCACCAAAGCCAAACATGGTGTCACGGTCTTTCTGATATTCGATAACCGAGGTGATGGGACTATAGAAGTCGTAACCGCGTTCTTTGCCGTATTCCCAGATTTGCTGAACGGTACCTTTTTTCTCGTCGATTTTATATTCGACGAAACGGGAATATTTCATCGTCGGCAATGCTGGTTGTTCGAGCCCACGACCATCGCCGTTGTCAAAGATGGTTAATGTCCCTTTGCTCGAGAGCCATGCGGTGTGCTGTGTATAAGTAAAATCGAAATCGGTGTTTTCGCACTTGCCGTTTTCGTCACATTTTAGCGCGTTGCCTTTACCATCAACCGGTTTTAACAGCTTGCTTGCCAGCGCCTTATTCCAGCCTTTCGACGGAGCGAGGATCCATTTCACCTGTTTATCGCGACCGATTTTAACGACGCCCTGATGGCGGGAAGAGATAATAATGGAGTCATCTTTGGCATCATAGGCAATGGAGTTAACGTGCGCCCAGTTACGACCTGCACCCACCCCGAGGGCGTCACCGTAAGGTGTATCTGGCTCCAGTTTCGCCTGTTGACCGGCATGAGCGAGGTCAACGTTGACGCATACCGCGCCTGCGTCCAGTGCACCCAGAAGCGCATCACGCATCGGATCGAGTATTTTTGTCAGATCCCACACGTCAACCACACGGCCGGACTTGTCTACTTCAATTATCTGATCACGGATGGTTTGCACATGGATGCCATCTTCTTTGCGATAATCGCGTTTGCCCACACGAAGCAGCACGGTGTCGTTGATTGTTTCGATCGATTCATGCGATGCGTCAAGGAATCCGCGCGGTAGCTTATGATCGGCCAGAATCTGCCCCATCATATCGAATTCGTACCAATGCTGACCCTGAACGGCTGTGAAGGTGCCGCGTGGCGTTTCCCGGATACCCATCAAGTAACCGCGCTTATTGATATCCATGTCATGGCCATCGTAGAAGGTATCTTGATCCAGCCACCAACGATATTCACCTTCCGTATCGACGATAAAGGTGAAGGGGGCAATGTCAAAGGGTAATGCCCCGCCCGCAGGACCCGCATCCAGGATGCCGGCATTTTTATCTTTTTCACCATGCCAGTGGAATTCCGCCCCTTGTGCCGTGAAGGTATGGGTATTCACCAGATAGAGACGGTCTTCAAAACCAGGCGCTACCTTAATCACTTTCGTTTGCTGTAAATCGGAAATTGAACGGTTATCCATGTAGTGATTAACGATGGCGGACGTTTGCACCACATAATCATCCTTCATGGCTTTGCCATTTTCTTTATATTCAACGGTGACCTTATTAGCAAACTTTTGATAAAGACCAAAAATAGGCACGCCGTCATAGGTTGCTAACGATTCTTTGCCAACAGTATAAGTAACAGGAACTCCTTTCTCGCCTTTGCCATGAACGGTGACTTTAACATCTGAGATAACGTGACTGTCTAATTCCACTAACGCGGTAAGCGGGGCGTTTCCATAAGGATCAACGACTATTGCGCCCAGTTTCCCTGCGGGTTGGGCGGGTTGAAAACCCGCGGCAAAAGAGTTTCCGACTGTTAATCCAAACGTCAGTGCCAGAGTGCCTGCGAGAAGCGTTTTTCGATATTGTATAAACATGGATATATCTCCTTATATTATCTATAAATATAATTATGCTGAATATATTATGTTTTCATGGTGTCGATAAAATATAAAATGGTGTTACTGATTCAACTATTATGGTGAATATATTAATATTGATAAAATGTATTATTTGCAGAAATTATTTTTTATTATTTCCGATAGTATGAGTGAGATATTCTGAGAACAATATTTATTATTGTGTAGTGTGATCTTGTCGACATTGTTTTATTTTCTATAGCGAGTTTGACTATTGGCTTAGCCGCTGGTTTATATGATCGAAATCATATATTTGTTTCTGGAATATGCCACTATAGGAGTATGTCAGAATAAGCTTGTGTAAAATTTTAACGTTAAATGTTTAATGATGTTAAATGTTAAGGGTAAAAGAATGTTTATTGCCTGGTATTGGATCGTATTAATTGCATTCGTTGCATTGGGTTATTATTGCCATATGAAGCGTTATTGCCGGGCATTCCGGCAAGACAGAGACGCATTGCTCGAGGCGCGAAACAAACTCTTCCGTCGTTCTGGTGAAGATAACAGCGTGATTAAGGAACAGGAATAGTCCTTCACGTTCTGCTATGGATGAGCGGATGCTGTAAATGAGCAGGGTGGCATCCGCCCTCTGGATTATCCGATTCCCATGGACTGGAGGATGACGAGGCTTAACCCCATCACCGACATTCCGAACAGGACCCCATAGCTGGGATTATTATTTGGGTCGATCTCTTTTGCCAGTGGCATCAATTCATCGACTGACAGCGCCACCATAATTCCGGCGACCGCGGCCATAATTGCCGCCATCACCACGGGCGAAATCAAACTGCCCAGAATTAACCATGCCAGTACCCCACCTAATATTTCCGCCATTCCCGAGATCCCGGCCCAGAATATAGCGGTACGTTTGGAGCCCGTGGCTGCATAGACCGGACCTGCAACGGCTAATCCTTCAGGAATATTGTGTAATGCGACGGCAAGCGCGATACCAAAGCCCAGTTCGAGGTTGCTGCTGGCGGTAACAAAAGTTGCAATCCCTTCCGGGAAGTTGTGCAGGCTGATACCCAGAGTTAATAAAATCGCAGTACGCTTAATGGAACCGGGTAACGGTTGTGTGGTTTTTTGGACTAAATCCTGAGGGTGAGCGTGCGGCAGCAAACGATCCAGGCCAAAGTAGCCCAGCAAACCAACGATAAACATCCCGTAACCCAGCACCGGCGACATTCCCTCTGCTGCCAGTGCGGCTGGCAACATTTCCATCAGGGAGATCAGCAACATGATACCTGCGGCAAAACCCAGAGAAAACGCGAGAACGCGGTTAGAGGGTTTTTGTCCCAGCACGCCGAGAAATGCACCGATAAATGTGGCGGCGCCTGCCAGTAAGGTCAGAAGTAAAGGTACTGACATCGACAAATAAAACTCCTTATCAATCTGCTG
Organism: Citrobacter sp. wls716; assembly: GCF_005280975.1. NCBI lineage: Bacteria > Pseudomonadati > Pseudomonadota > Gammaproteobacteria > Enterobacterales > Enterobacteriaceae > Citrobacter > Citrobacter sp. wls716. The sequence continues at coordinate 58,481 of NZ_SZWX01000017.1, read as the reverse complement.
TTCGGGGCGGATCGTCAAAATAACTGATGATCTTCATCATGGTTATCTGAGTTCTTCATCAACCGAAAAAGCGTATTGTGGTGATATCAAAATGACTCCCTCAGTAAGGATATCATCATGTCTTCAACTCGTATGCCAGCATTGTTTTTGGGACACGGCAGCCCAATGAATGTTCTGGAAGATAACGTTTATACCCGTGCCTGGCAGCAACTGGGGGAAACGTTGCCGCGCCCGAAAGCGATTGTTGTGGTATCGGCACACTGGTTTACACGCGGTACTGGCGTAACCGCGATGGAAGCACCTAAAACTATCCACGATTTTGGTGGTTTCCCGCAGGCACTGTATGACACGCATTATCCGGCCCCGGGCTCGCCAGAACTGGCACAGCATCTGGTTGACTTGCTTGCTCCTGTGCCCGTCGCCTTAGACAAAGAAGCGTGGGGTTTTGACCACGGTTCATGGGGTGTGCTAATCAAGATGTACCCGAACGCAGATATCCCGATGGTGCAGTTGAGTGTCGATAGCACCAAACCTGCGGCGTGGCATTTTGAAATGGGCCGTAAGCTGGCAGCGTTGCGCGATGAAGGCATTATGCTGGTGGCCAGTGGCAACGTAGTGCATAACCTGCGTACAGCACGCTGGCATGGTGAGAATACACCATACCCGTGGGCGACCTCATTTAACGATTATGTTAAAGCCAACCTGACATGGCAGGGACCGGTTGAACAGCACCCGCTGGTTAACTATATGGATCATGAAGGCGGATCGCTGTCGAACCCAACGGCGGATCACTATCTGCCGCTGCTGTATGTCCTCGGCGCGTGGGATGGCAAAGAGCCGGTGACGATTCCTGTTGATGGGATTGAGATGGGTAGCCTGAGTATGTTGTCAGTACAGGTGGGATAAAAACGTAGGCCCGGTAAGCATTAGCGATACCGGGCACAACGAATTACTCGACAAAAATATGCGGATAGAAGCGCGAGAGATCCTGGGTGATCAACGCTCTGTCTTCGCGAATGCCGATCCCGGCAGGTTGATCGTTAATCAGCCAGCTGCCGATCAGCATATAGCTGTCGCCAAACTTCGGTAGCTGATGGAACTGCTGCACGATCATGCCTTCTTCACCGTATGGCCCTTCCACGGCTTCGATCGTTTTACCGTTCTCAATGATGGAAACGTTAGCGCCTTCACGCGAGAAGATCGGTTTCACGACAAACTTATCCATCTGCGGATAGTCGTCTTCGGCGAAGTACGCCGGCAGAAGATTCGGATGGTTCGGGAACATTTCCCACAGCAGCGGTAACAACGCTTTGTTGGAGATAATGCTTTTCCAGGCCGGTTCCAGCCAGCGGACGCCAGCGTCTTCCAGCTTGGTGGAGAACATTTCACGCAGCATAAACTCCCACGGATAGAGCTTGAACAGATTGGCGATCACCTGGTCCTGCAGGTCCGTGAACTGACCTTTTTCACCGAGCCCGATATCCTCGACATAGAGAAATTCAGTGGCAATTTCAGCCTCAGTCGCGCAATCCTGCAAATACTGGATCGTTCCACGATCTTCGACCGTATCGCGACAGCAGGTCAGGTGCAGCAACTGAAAACCGTACTGCTCGCGCAGCGCAGTGAAACGTTCGATCAGTTTTTCCTGCAGGCTGTTGAACTGATCGCTGCCTTCCGGCAGGTTGCCCGCATTAAGCTGATCTTCCAGCCAGATCCACTGGAAAAAGGCGGCTTCGTACAATGAGGTTGGCGTATCGGCGTTGTTTTCTAAAAGCTTAGGTTCACCGCTACCGTCCCACGCCAGATCGAGGCGGGAATAGAGCGACGGTTGCTGTGTCAGCCAGGACTGGCGGACAAAGCCCCAGGTATGCTTCGGAATACGAAACTTGGTCATCAGCTCATCGCTGTTAATGACCTTTTCCACCACTTTGAGGCACATCTGATGCAGCTCTGCGGTGACCTCTTCCAGCTTTTCGACCTGAGCAAGCGTCAGCTTATAGTACGCGTCTTCACACCAGTACGGCTCGCCGTACATGGTGTGAAAGTTGAAACCGTATTCGGTGGCCTTATCGCGCCAGTCCGGGCGCTCAACAATACTGACTCTTTCCATGACGATCAGCCACCCATTGAACGTGTGGTGGTGCCGCTTGCGCTACGCTGCATGGTGCTCTGTTTGGCGACTGACTCACCAAATCCGCCGCGGGTTACGGTAGAGGTGGTAGCAGGTTTCGGCGCCATGGCGGTTTTTGGTACGGTCATGGTGCGGCCCGGCGTTGCTGCGCCGTAGTTTTTGCCGCTGGCGTCAGTATATTTGCCGTATGCAGGGCTGGCCGGGTTTTTCGAGCTGAACAGCGGTTGCTGAGCGCCCATTCCGCCGCCCATCAGTCGGCCCATCATGTAGCCTGCCATCAGCGGCATCCAGAAGCTGCCGCTGCTTTGATTCTGCGCCTGAGCCTGGCCTTCACCGGTCGGTGCCATGCCCGCCTGCGCAGGTGCCTGCTGGCACTGGCCTTCGCCGAATTCAGCAATACAGTCTTCACGCGTGGCGTATTTTGGCGCGGTGCGTTCAGCTTCTTTCAGCGCGTTGTTAAACGCGGTGGTGCATTCGGCGCTTTTACCCGGATTCGCCGCAGAGCAGTCGTCCGCGTTCTGATAAAGCGAAACCGTTTCGTCACTCTTTTCACAGCCCGCGAGCATAAACACTGCGGTAACTGCCAGGGCGACAGGAGTCAGGTGGCGCGCGCTCCAGCTTTTGCGGAACGAGGCATGATGTATCGATTTTGTCCGTTTCATTTTTGTCTTCCAGGACCCAGTGGTAAACACAGTAAATAATGCTCAGGATAGAGGATGACTGGTCGAAATTGAAGCGGGAAGAGGCGAGAATGCGCAGGAAGGGGTAGATCTTTACGTTGCCTTACGTTCAGACGGGGCCGAAGCCCCGTCTACAGCATCAATTACGGAACGGGTTGTTGCCGTTACTGCTGCTGGTTGTACGTGCTGTTGCCGGTTTGACCGCTGGTGCCGCACTGTTGGCAGTATAACCATCTGCTGCGGCGTCTTGCTGGGTGTTTTCCGGCGCAACGGCGTCAGGCGCGGTGGAAATAGGTTTACCCAGCGTATTGTTCAACGCCACCAGATCCTGCTCGTTAAGCGTACCGAGCGCAGACTTGATGTTTAACTGGTTGATCAGATAGGTATAACGCGCATTTGCCAACTGCTGCTTAGCGTTGTACAGCGTGGTAGTAGCATCCAACACGTCCACAATGGTACGTGTACCTACAGAATAGCCGGCTTCCATCGCATCCAGGGAGCTTTGGGCAGAGACAACCGCTTGTTTGTACGCATTAATGCTACTGATAGACGCATTAATGTTGTTGAATGATGAACGAACGGTCTGTACTACGCTGCGGTGCGCGCTTTCCAGTTGCTCACTGGCGCCAACAAAGTTGTACTGCGCTTGTTTCACCTGCGAGTTAACCATCCCGCCCTGGTACAGCGGCAGCGAGAAGTTCAGACCAATTTTATTCTGGCCCTGGTTGCTGTCGTCATACTGAGAGGTGTTAGTTTTAGAACCACTGTAAGAGGTATCAGAAACACCAGTAGAGGCGGTTAAACCCAGCGTCGGCAGATGACCGTCCTGTGCCAGACGAATTTGCTCACGCGCCAGATCCTGGCTTAAACGTGCCTGCAATAACGTCAGATTGCGGTTTTCTGCTTCTTTCAGCAGCGAATTTACCGCCTGCGGTTTGTTGGTTTTAAAGCCATCAACATTCAGCGAAGCCAGTTCCGGGTAGTAATTGCCGGTGACCTGACGCAGCTGTTCAACGGCGTTGTCCAGGTTGTTACGCGCGGTAACTTCATTTGCCAACACGGTATCGTACTGTGAACGGGCGTTCTGTACGTCAGTGATGGCGACCAGGCCAACGTTAAAACGCTGGGTCGTCTGATCCAACTGACGATAAACGGCGTCTTTTTGTGCCTGGGTATAAGAGAGCACGTCAATCGCGTTCAATACGTTAAAATAAGCCGTGGCAGTATTCAGGATCAGCGTTTGCTGATCGGTCTGATACGTTACGTCCTGGATGCCCGCTGATTTTTCTTGCAGCGTCAGGGCACGCCATTTTGACATATCGAACAGAGTCTGAGTCAGGCTTAACGAAGCACTGGTCGCGTTGGAGTTGACGCCATTGGCATCACGAAAGCCATTGCTGTAGGTGTAATCGGCACCTAAGCCCAGTTGCGGCAGTAAAGGACTACGCGCTTCGTTAATTTTTTCGAATGCAGCATCGCGATCGGCGGCGGATTTACGCAATTCCGGGTTGCTCAGGCGTGCTTGCTGATAAACCTGCATCAGGTTTTCTGCCTGGCTCAGAGTACTGAACCCCGACAGGCTCAGGCCGATAAGGATGGGGAGCAATTTCTTCATTTGCATTCCTTGTTGTGAAGCAGTATTTAGCGCTGATCAAATTGTAAAAATAATTGCTGATTCTAGCAGAATCCGCCACTTCAAAAAGTTGGCGTTACGTGCCATACGGCGTTAATTTGCATCAATTTAACACAAGGGCGCTCAAACAGCAGTCAAACGACCTTGAAATTCACATTTTAATCACTATTGGTACCAGGACAGCACAATGCGTAAACCAGACAACTTGCCAATGACATTCACTAAAAATGATGTAGAAATTATTGCACGAGAAACACTATACCGCGGTTTTTTTTCACTGGATCTTTATCGCTTCCGTCATCGCCTGTTTAACGGTGATATGAGCGGTGAAGTGAAGCGTGAAATTTTTGAGCGCGGACACGCGGCAGTCTTGCTACCCTTTGACCCTGAGCGGGATGAAGTTGTGTTGGTCGAACAAATCCGCATCGCGGCCTATGACACCAGCGAAACGCCGTATCTACTGGAAATGGTAGCCGGAATGATTGAAGAAGGCGAAACCGTTGAAGATGTGGCTCGCCGTGAAGCAATGGAAGAAGCCGGACTGGACGTTAAACGTACGAAACCCGTGCTGAGTTATCTGGCAAGCCCTGGCGGCACCAGTGAGCGCCTGTCTATTTTGGTAGGTGAAGTGGACGCTTCGACCGCGAGCGGAATTCACGGTCTGGCGGATGAAAACGAAGATATTCGTGTTCATGTGGTGAGTCGGGAACAGGCTTATCAATGGGTAGAAGAGGGGATAATCGACAACGCGGCTTCTGTCATCGCCTTGCAATGGTTACAGCTGCACTATCAAGCGTTAAAAACTGAGTGGAAAAAATGAAGCGTTACACACCTGACTTCCCTGAAATGATGCGCCTGTGCGAAACCAATTTTTCGCAGTTGCGCCGCCTGTTGCCACGCAATGATGCAGCCGGTGAAACAGTGAGCTATCAGGTTGCAAACGCACAATATCGATTAACGATTGTGGAATCGACCCGATACACTACGCTTGTCGCGATCGAACAGACGGCACCAGCGGTTACCTACTGGAGCCTGCCGTCGCTGACCGTGCGCCTGTATCATGATGCGAGGGTGGCTGAAGTGTGTTCAAGTCAGCAGATCTTTCGCTTCAAAGCGCGGTATGATTATCCAAATAAAAAGTTGCATCAACGCGACGAAAAGCATCAAATTAATCAGTTTTTGGCCGACTGGTTACGGTACTGTTTAGCACATGGAGCGATGGCGATTCCGGTTTATTAGCGTCGTGAAACCTAAGGACACCATTTGGAAAGCCTGTTAACCCTTCCTTTGGCTGGTGAGGCCAGAGTCAGGATCTTACAAATTACAGACACTCACCTGTTTGCCGAAAAGCATGAAACCTTACTGGGTGTGAACACCTGGGATAGCTACCAGTGCGTACTGGATGCCATACATGCAGAGTCGCCAGAGTACGATCTGATCGTTGCGACTGGGGATTTGGCGCAGGATCAATCCGCTGCGGCCTATCAGCATTTTGCTGAGGGCATCGCAAGTTTTCGTGCGCCCTGCGTTTGGTTACCAGGTAATCACGACTTTCAGCCAGCGATGTACAGCGCGCTTCAGGATGCGGGTATTTCCCCCGCCAAACGCATCTTCATCGGTGAACAGTGGCAAATATTGTTGCTCGACAGCCAGGTGTTCGGCGTCCCTCACGGTGAGTTAAGCGAATTTCAGCTTGAATGGCTGGAGCGTAAACTTGCCGATGCGCCTGAACGTAATACTTTGCTGCTTCTACATCACCATCCTCTGCCTGCGGGCTGCAGTTGGCTCGATCAACACAGTCTGCGCAATGCGGCGGAGCTCGACAACGTGCTGGTGAACTATCCGCGCGTGAAGTATCTGCTGTGCGGGCATATTCATCAGGAGCTGGATCTCGACTGGAACGGCCGCCGCCTGCTGGCGACGCCATCGACCTGCGTGCAGTTTAAGCCGCATTGTTCCAACTTCACGTTAGATACCATCAGCCCCGGCTGGCGGACGCTGGAACTCTTTGCCGACGGTACGTTACAGACCCAGGTGTGTCGTCTACAGGGTAATCGGTTCCACCCTGATACCGCTTCAGAAGGCTACTGATGTCTACGCTTCTCTATCTTCATGGATTTAACAGTTCTCCTCGCTCGGCGAAGGCATGTCTGCTAAAAAACTGGCTGGCGGAGCACCATCCGCACGTTGAGATGATTGTACCGCAGTTACCTCCGTATCCAGCCCAGGCGGCAGAGATGCTGGAGTCAATTATCCTTGAGCATGGCGGCGAGTCGCTGGGGATTGTCGGCTCGTCATTAGGAGGCTATTACGCCACCTGGCTGTCGCAATGTTTTATGCTGCCAGCGGTGGTCGTGAACCCTGCCGTGCGGCCTTACGAACTGCTGGTCGACTATCTCGGTCAGAACGAGAACCCCTACACGGGGCAGCAATATGTGCTAGAGTCACGCCATATTTACGATCTTAAAGTCATGCAGATTGACCCGCTGGAAGCGCCGGATTTGATTTGGCTGCTTCAACAAACGGGCGATGAAGTGTTGGACTACCGCCAGGCGGTGGCGTATTACGCCTCCTGCCGTCAGACAGTTATTGAGGGCGGAAACCACGCATTCACGGGCTTCGAAGATTATTTCAACCCGATTGTCGATTTCCTTGGACTGCACAGTTTCTGACGATCAATTCGAATTGCTTATTTAAACCATGACGCAAACTTATAACGCTGATGCCATTGAGGTACTCACTGGGCTTGAGCCGGTACGCCGTCGCCCTGGGATGTACACCGATACGACCCGTCCGAACCATCTTGGACAGGAAGTGATTGATAACAGTGTGGATGAAGCACTGGCTGGCCACGCGAAACGCGTGGATGTGATTTTACATGCCGATCAATCGCTGGAAGTCATTGACGACGGACGCGGTATGCCAGTAGACATTCACCCTGAAGAGGGTGTTCCGGCGGTTGAGCTGATCCTCTGTCGTCTGCACGCGGGCGGCAAGTTCTCCAACAAGAACTACCAGTTCTCCGGGGGGCTGCACGGTGTGGGTATCTCTGTTGTTAACGCCCTGTCCAAACGTGTGGAAGTGAACGTACGCCGCGACGGGCAGGTGTACAACATCGCGTTTGAAAACGGTGACAAAGTGCAGGATCTGCAGGTGGTCGGTACTTGTGGTAAACGCAATACCGGTACCAGCGTACACTTCTGGCCGGATGAAACCTTCTTTGACAGCCCGCGTTTCTCTGTTTCTCGCTTAACGCACGTACTGAAAGCCAAAGCGGTGCTGTGTCCGGGCGTAGAGATCACCTTTAAAGATGAAGTTAACAACAGCGAGCAGCGCTGGTGCTACCAGGACGGCCTGAATGACTACCTGAGCGAAGCCGTAAACGGTCTGCCAACGCTGCCGGAAAAACCGTTTATCGGTAATTTCAGCGGTGAAACAGAAACCGTAGACTGGGCGCTGCTCTGGCTGCCGGAAGGCGGTGAATTACTGACTGAAAGTTATGTCAACCTGATCCCAACCATGCAGGGTGGTACGCATGTTAACGGCCTGCGTCAGGGACTGCTGGACGCGATGCGTGAATTCTGCGAGTACCGTAATATTCTGCCGCGCGGCGTGAAGCTGTCAGCAGAAGATATCTGGGATCGTTGCGCCTATGTGCTGTCGGTAAAAATGCAGGATCCACAGTTTGCCGGACAGACCAAAGAGCGTCTTTCTTCACGTCAGTGTGCGGCATTCGTTTCTGGCGTAGTGAAAGATGCCTTTAGCCTGTGGCTGAACCAGAACGTGCAGTCAGCCGAGCTGCTGGCGGAAATGGCGATTTCCAGCGCACAGCGTCGTTTGCGTGCGGCGAAAAAAGTGGTACGCAAAAAGCTGACCAGCGGTCCGGCGCTACCGGGGAAACTGGCGGACTGTACCGCACAGGATCTCAATCGCACCGAACTGTTCCTCGTCGAAGGTGACTCGGCGGGCGGATCGGCCAAGCAGGCGCGCGATCGTGAATTCCAGGCGATCATGCCGCTCAAAGGTAAGATCCTCAATACCTGGGAGGTCTCTTCTGATGAAGTGCTGGCCTCGCAGGAAGTGCATGATATTTCGGTAGCGATCGGCATCGATCCGGACAGTGATGATCTGAGCCAACTGCGCTATGGCAAGATCTGTATTCTGGCGGATGCGGACTCCGATGGTCTGCACATCGCTACGCTGCTGTGCGCGCTGTTTGTGAAACACTTCCGTACGCTGGTGAAACACGGTCACGTCTATGTGGCGCTGCCGCCGTTGTATCGTATCGATCTCGGCAAAGAGGTGTATTACGCACTAACAGAAGAAGAAAAAGCGGGCGTGCTGGAGCAGTTAAAGCGCAAGAAAGGCAAGCCGAACGTCCAGCGCTTTAAAGGTCTGGGTGAAATGAACCCGATGCAGTTACGTGAAACGACGCTGGACCCCAATACGCGTCGCCTGGTGCAGCTCATCATTGATGATGAGGACGATCAGCGTACGAATGCGGTGATGGATATGCTGCTGGCCAAGAAACGTTCAGAGGATCGTCGTAACTGGTTGCAAGAGAAAGGTGACCTGGCGGATCTCGAAGGCTAATTGCATGTAGAAAAGCCGGAGAGGGGCGTAAAATGCCTTATCCGGCTCTCATCTGACGAAGCGATTATATGCCGGATAGCAAAGCCTCATCCGGCAAATCGACAACCTTAAATACCCGACTCCAGAATACGGATATTCATGTCCAGCACGTCGCCTTTCACGGCTTCGCTGTAGGCTTTCATATGCGGGGTCTGCAAATGCGCTTCAAGGTGCGCAATGCTTTCCCACTGTTCAACCATCACGATTGAGTCTGGCGCTGTGGTCTGAAAACTCACACCTGCTGCATGATCGACCATTGGCGCATAGCCGTGGCAGCCTTCTTCTTTCAGTACGGTCGGAACGATTTTAGCAAACTGATCCAGTACCGCCTGGCGGTGATGTTGACCTGGACGTGTACGGATTTCTGCAATAACGGTAAGCATGGTTAACTCCTTCTAATTCCAGGTTACCAGTTAACCAAAAATCTCGGTCAGATGCTCGCGATATTCTGCGATATAACGCGGGACGTCCGGCATTTTAATCACGTCATTGGTGATAAAGGTCGGCAGCGCTTCCATTCCCAGGAACTGGTTTGCTTTATGGAACGGGAGATAGACGCCATCAACACCAACGCCATGGAAGAACTGGTCTTTTTCAGTGAAGGCTTCCATTGGCGCGTTCCAGGTCAGGGACAGCATGTATTTTTTGCCCTGAATCAGCCCGCCTGAGCCGTATTTTTTAGAGGCATCTGAACGTGTACGACCATCGCTGGCATACAGCGTACCGTGACCTTCGGTAAACACATCATCGATGTATTTTTTCACGGTCCACGGTGCACCCATCCACCAGCCCGGCATTTGCCAGATAACCACATCGGCCCAGACAAAATTCTGCACTTCTGTTTTTACGTCATAATCGCTGTCCGCGCGTACGACTTTAACATCATGCCCGAGGTCGCGCAGGATACCGTCCGCGACCTCGGTCAGGGTGTCGTTTAACTGACCGTTAGAGTGGCCGAATTTTTTCGCACCATTGATAATCAGAATGTTGCTCATTTTGTGTCCTCAAGGAAATACGTTTGAGGACGATTTTACCCCCACGGGTGGTGCGGTGAAATTAGCAAAATGTGCAAAGTCTTTTGCATTACTAGCAATAATGCGGTCTTTACCAGCTGATTTTGACCTCAAACCCGCCTTGCGGAGCATTACCAAACGAGGCAGACATCCCGTGTAAAGTCGCTATACGACGAACGATCGACAGGCCCAGACCACTACCGGTAACACTTTGTCCCGGCGGACGATAAAAGCGTTCACCGATGTGCGTCAGGATTTCCGGCGCAACGCCAGGCCCGTTATCTTTGACGCTGAAATTGCGGGTATTGAGCGTCACTTCCACAATGCTCCCCCGCGGGCTGTAGCGAATCGCATTATCCAGCAGATTACGGACCATCAGGCTGAGTAACAGCGGTTGTCCCGTGTGCGTGATGTGATGCGCGTTAATCTGCAACCGCACATCGATGTGCGCCTGCTGTGCCGGATGGTAGATATCCATCACCGCGGATTGCAGAAGCTCCTCCAGCGAGATTTCCGCCACATCCTGAAGATTGTCGAGGGAGTCGAGGCGCGAAAGCGTCAGGAGCTGATCAACCAGTCGGGTAGCGCGGTCAATTCCCGTCTGCATCTGCATTAACGCTTTTTGTCGTGCCTGCGGATCATCGTCGGACAACTGCGCGACTTCGGTCTGTACCTTCAGTGCCGTCAACGGACTGCGCAGTTCATGGGCGGCATCAGAGGTAAAGCGCCGTTCGCGAACCATCATCGAATGTGTGCGGATAAACAGTTGATTGAGCGAATCAACCAGTGGGCGAACCTCGCCAGGAATACCTTTCAGGCTCAGTGGTTCTTCAGATTCCGGATCCCGCACACGTAAAGCCTGCGCCAGCTTTTTTAGCGGCTTAAGTTCAAGGCTTAACAGGACAATCAGGATCAGCAGCATCAGCGGCAGGGCGACCAGCCACGGCACCAATTGGGCCGTCACGATCGCCAGGGCCATATCTTCGCGATATTCCCACTCCTGACCGACCACGATCCGGTACTTTTTATCCGCTGAAGTTAGCCAGATAAAGCGCCATTTATCGTTATCACCGTTCAGATAACCATCGTCAAACCCTTCCCGACGATAGCTATAGGGAATGTACTGACCATTGTCACCATCATGAAGAACCATTTTTCCATCCGGCGTGTAGACCGCAAAGGTCAGTACATCGTCGTCAATATGGCCATGTTTGAACTTTTTCGGTGTCTGCGCGATGCGCTCAGAAGCTTTTAGTTCATCAAGATCCAGCGTGACCAGCCGTTTGGCAAACAGCATCAGCTGCGTGTCAAACATCTCATCCACGTTATCGGTGGTTTGTTTCCAGGCGACAAAACTGGAAATCAACCAGGTTACCAAAACCAAAATGATAAATATAAGCGTAAGTCTGATGCGCAGACTCAGGCGTTGTGTGAGTTTCATGCGTCACCCAGGGTGTAGCCAATGCCATGTACCGTGCGGATAAAGTCGCTGCCGAGCTTACGGCGCAAGTGATGGACGTGGACCTCCACCGCATTACTGGAGACGTTTTCATCCCAGTTATACAGTTTTTCTTCAATCAGCTTGCGGGGCAGGACGCGCCCTTTGTTACGCATCAGCAGTTCCAGCAGCGCGAACTCTTTTGGCTTAAGCGATAACGGCTCACCCGCGAACGTGGCGACCAGCGCGCCGGGATTAAGCGAAACCTGACCATGGCGCAGTTCGCTGGTGGCCTGGCCGCTGGCGCGGCGTACCAATGCTTCCAGTCGGGCGGCAACTTCGATCAGCGCAAAGGGTTTACACAGATAGTCATCCGCGCCCAGGCGTAGACCTTCCACGCGTTCTGTCAGCGCGTCACGAGCGGTAAGAATCAGCACCGGCTCCTGCTTCCCGTTGGCTCGCCATTCGCGCAGGATATCGCGCCCGTCTATGCCTGGCAGCGTCAGGTCGAGGATCACCGCATCATAAGGGGCGCTGTACAGTGCTTCTTTCCCCTGGCGACCCTCGGTAAACCAGTCGATGCTGAAACCCATTTTACTCAGACCTGTTTTCAGGCCGTCGCCAATCAGCGTGTCATCTTCTACCAGTAAAATACGCATATGTTCTTCCCTGCGGTCGCTCTCATTACCGTCAAGTAAACCTGTGGCTACAGCCTCTGTACAGTAAAAAAAGTATCTTTTTTTGCCTTAAGAACTTGTTAAGGATTAACTTATTTAATAGTCGTAAACCAACATGAAAGGGAGACATGACGATGAAAAAATTAGCTGCAATGGTTGCCGTAATGGCACTGTGTTCCGCACCTGTTCTGGCAGCGCAGCAGGGCGGCTTCTCTGGACCGACGACGACAACACAAAGCCAAAATGGCGGCTTTGTTGGCCCAAACGGTAGCAGCACGACGGTAGAAAGCGCCAAATCGCTGCGTGATGACACCTGGGTTACCCTGCGCGGGAACATCGTTGAGCGTATTTCCGACGACCTGTATGTGTTTAAAGATGCAACCGGCACAGTGAACGTAGATATCGACCACAAACGCTGGAACGGCGTGACCGTCACGCCGCAGGATGTGGTTGAAATCCAGGGTGAAGTGGATAAAGACTGGAACTCCGTTGAAATCGACGTGAAACAGATTACCAAAGTTGCCAAATAATCCCCATCAGGGCCGCAGTCGCGGCCCTTTTCTTTGTGACTCAACACGCCAGATAGGGTAGTATCTGCGGCAATATTGCCCTTCAATAGACGGGTATAAGTTGAGGAACCACGATTAATGAGCGATATGGCAGAGCGCCTTGCGCTGCATGAATTCACGGAAAACGCCTATCTGAACTACTCCATGTACGTCATCATGGACAGGGCGTTACCGTTTATTGGTGATGGTCTGAAACCTGTTCAGCGTCGCATCGTTTACGCGATGTCCGAACTGGGGCTGAATGCCAGCGCCAAATTTAAAAAATCCGCCCGTACCGTCGGTGACGTATTGGGCAAATACCATCCGCACGGCGACAGCGCCTGCTATGAAGCGATGGTGCTGATGGCCCAGCCCTTCTCTTACCGTTACCCGCTGGTTGACGGGCAGGGGAACTGGGGGGCACCAGACGATCCGAAATCCTTCGCGGCGATGCGTTACACGGAATCCCGCCTGTCTAAATATGCGGAAGTCCTGCTGGGTGAACTCGGTCAGGGCACGTCGGACTGGGTGCCGAACTTCGACGGCACCATGCAGGAGCCGAAGATGCTGCCTGCGCGTCTGCCGAATATCCTGCTAAACGGCACGACCGGAATTGCCGTGGGTATGGCGACGGATATTCCACCGCATAACTTGCGTGAAGTGGCCAAAGCGGCAATTACGCTGATTGAGCAGCCGAAAACGACGCTGGATCAACTGCTGGATATCGTACAGGGGCCGGATTATCCGACCGAAGCAGAAATCATTACCTCGCGTGCGGAGATTCGTAAGATTTACGAAAACGGACGCGGTTCCGTACGTATGCGTGCGGTATGGACGAAAGAAGACGGCGCGGTGGTGATTTCCGCGCTGCCGCATCAGGTTTCCGGGGCTAAAGTGCTGGAGCAGATCGCCGCTCAGATGCGCAATAAAAAGCTGCCGATGGTCGATGACCTGCGCGACGAATCGGATCACGAAAACCCGACTCGTCTGGTGATTGTCCCGCGGTCGAATCGCGTAGATATGGAACAGGTGATGAACCATCTGTTTGCTACTACCGATCTGGAAAAAAGCTATCGCATTAACCTGAACATGATTGGCCTCGACGGTCGTCCGGCGGTGAAAAACCTGCTGGAGATCCTCACCGAGTGGCTGACGTTCCGCCGCGATACCGTGCGCCGTCGCCTGAACTATCGCCTGGAGAAAGTACTCAAACGCCTGCACATTCTTGAAGGTTTGCTGATAGCGTTCCTCAATATTGACGAAGTAATCGAAATTATTCGTCATGAAGATGAACCTAAACCCGAGCTGATGTCGCGGTTTGGTATTTCAGAAACTCAGGCGGAGGCCATTCTTGAGCTGAAATTACGCCACCTTGCCAAACTGGAAGAGATGAAAATCCGCGGTGAGCAGGACGAACTGGCGAAAGAGCGCGATCAACTGCAGGGCATTCTGGCCTCTGAACGCAAAATGAGTAACCTGCTGAAGAAAGAACTGCAGGCTGATGCGGATGCCTATGGTGACGATCGCCGTTCTCCACTGCGGGAGCGTGAAGAAGCGAAGGCGATGAGCGAGCATGACATGCTGCCGTCTGAGCCGGTGACCATTGTGCTGTCCCAGAGTGGCTGGGTGCGTAGCGCGAAAGGCCACGACATCGATGCGCCAGGTTTAAGCTACAAAGCGGGCGACAGCTTTAAGTCGGCTGTGAAGGGTAAGAGCAACCAACCGGTGGTGTTCGTTGACTCAACCGGGCGTAGTTATGCTATCGACCCAATTACGCTGCCGTCGGCGCGTGGTCAGGGTGAGCCGTTGACCGGGAAGCTCACGCTGCCACCGGGCGCGACGGTTGAGCATATGCTGATGGAAGGCGACGATCAGAAGCTGCTGATGGCATCTGATGCCGGTTACGGTTTTGTCTGCACCTTCAATGACCTGGTCGCGCGTAACCGTGCGGGCAAGGCATTGATTACGCTACCGGAAAACGCGCATGTTATGCCGCCGGTGGTGATTGAAGATGAAACCGATATGCTGCTGGCGATTACCCATGCGGGCCGCATGTTGATGTTCCCGGTGAGCGATTTGCCGCAGTTGTCGAAAGGCAAAGGGAACAAGATAATCAATATTCCTTCTGCGGAAGCTGCGAAAGGCGAAGATGGTCTGGCACAACTCTACGTGCTGCCGCCGCAAAGCACGCTGACTATCCACGTCGGGAAACGCAAAATTAAACTGCGCCCTGAAGAGCTACAGAAGGTAACCGGCGAGCGTGGTCGTCGCGGTACGCTCATGCGCGGTCTGCAACGCATCGACCGTGTTGAGATTGACTCGCCTCGACGCGCCAGTCACGGCGACAGTGAAGAATAACGCCAGCGTCTGGCTCTCCCTGTTTTCGCACAGGGAGAGCTTGTTTTAAAAATTCCCGTGAAACCGTTGTTTATTCGTGCGTTGCGATTAACAATACGCTTTTCCAGAGAGCCACTCTTAACAATGCCCTAACCTGATGCAGTGTTCGGAATCAGGTGACGTAGAATGCCAGGCTCTTAGGCCTTTAGAGGTTGTTATGCTATATATTTTTCGTTTAATTATTACTGTTATTTACTGCATTTTGGTCTGTATTTTCGGTTGCATATACTGTCTGTTCAGCCCAAGAAATCCAAAACACGTTGCGACGTTCGGCCATATGTTTGGTCGCCTGGCTCCCCTGTATGGCCTGAAGGTCGAGTGTCGCATGCCGCCTGACGCGAAGAACTATGGTAATGCTATCTATATTTGTAACCACCAGAATAACTATGACATGGTTACCGCAGCGAATATCGTTCAGCCACCGACGGTCACAGTAGGTAAAAAAAGCCTGTTGTGGATCCCTTTCTTCGGACAACTGTACTGGCTCACCGGTAATCTGTTGATCGACAGAAATAACCGCGCCAAAGCGCACAGCACCATTGCGGCGGTGGTGAACCACTTTAAAAAGCGTCGTATCTCTATCTGGATGTTCCCTGAAGGAACGCGTAGCCGCGGTCGCGGTCTGCTGCCGTTTAAAACAGGTGCGTTCCATGCGGCAATTGCTGCGGGTGTCCCGGTTATCCCTGTTTGCGTTTCAACGACCTCTAATAAGATCAAATTGAACCGACTCAATAATGGGCTGGCGATTGTAGAGATGCTGCCGCCGGTGGATATCAGTCATTTTGGTAAAGATCAGGTTCGTGAACTGGCAGCGCATTGCCGCACGCTGATGGAACAAAAAATCGCAGAACTCGATAAAGAAGTTGCTGAGCGGGAAGCTGCCGGTAAGGTTTGATTCGCTCATTTCGGGTTTGTTACAGGAAATGATTTCCTGCGTGTTAATCGCCAGTTTTTCATGGAGCTTATATGTCATTCAGTCGGCGTCAGTTCATTCAGGCATCGGGGATCGCACTGTGTGCAGGTGCTGTTCCGCTGAAGGCTAATGCTGCCGGTCAGCAACAACCGCTACCTGTTCCCCCCCTGCTGGAGTCCCGTCGGGGACAGCCGCTATTTATGACGCTGCAACGTGCGCACTGGTCGTTTACGCCGGGCACGCGCGCACCCGTCTGGGGTGTTAACGGGCGCTACCTGGGGCCGACAATCCGCGTCTGGAAAGGTGATGACGTCAAGCTTATCTACAGCAACCGTCTGACAGAAAATGTCTCAATGACCGTTGCCGGATTACAGGTCCCGGGTCCTCTTATGGGGGGGCCGGCGCGTATGATGTCGCCTAATGCGGACTGGGCGCCCGTGCTGCCGATTCGCCAGAGTGCTGCAACCTTGTGGTATCACGCCAACACGCCAAATCGCACTGCCCAGCAGGTCTATAACGGCCTTGCCGGGATGTGGCTGGTTGAAGATGAAGTGAGTAAATCACTGCCGATCCCTAACCACTATGGCGTGGATGATTTTCCAGTCATTATTCAGGATAAGCGTCTGGATAACTTCGGTACGCCAGAATATAGCGAACCGGGCAGTGGGGGGTTTGTGGGGGATACTCTTCTGGTCAACGGGGCGCAAAGTCCGTATGTCGAAGTGTCCCGCGGCTGGGTGCGTTTGCGTTTGCTGAATGCCTCAAATTCGCGTCGTTATTTGCTGAAAATGAGCGATGGTCGTGCGCTGCATGTTATCTCAGGCGATCAGGGGTTTTTACCCGCGCCGGTTTCGGTGAAGCAGCTATCGTTGGCGCCAGGCGAGCGTCGTGAGATTCTGGTCGATATGACCAACGGTGATGAAGTTTCGATTACCTGCGGCGAGGCGGCCAGTATTGTCGACAGGATCCGTGGTTTCTTTGAACCTTCCAGTATCCTGATCTCCACGCTGGTACTGACTCTGCGACCAACCGGCCTTCTGCCGCTGGTAACGGATAGCCTGCCAATGCGTCTGTTACCCACCGAAATTTTGAGCGGCTCGCCGATTCGCAGCCGTGATATTAGCCTTGATGACGATCCCGGAATCAATGGCCAACTGTGGGATGTCAATCGCATGGATATCACGGCGCAGCAGGGATCCTGGGAGCGCTGGACGGTGCGTGCAGATATGCCGCAGTCGTTCCATATTGAAGGCGTCTCTTTCCTGATCCGTAATGTGAATGGCGCGATGCCGTTCCCGGAAGACCGTGGCTGGAAAGATACCGTCTGGGTTGATGGGCAAGTGGAGTTGCTGGTCTATTATGGGCAGCCTTCCTGGGCGCATTTCCCGTTCTACTTCAACAGCCAGACGCTGGAAATGGCAGACCGTGGTTCTATTGGCCAGATGCTGGTGAATCCGGCACCGTAATAGATATTCCTGTGCCGGGTGGCGGCTTCGCCTAACCCGGCCTGGACCGTGCGAAAGCACAGGAACGGTCAGCGTAGCACCAGCAGAGATGAAATTTAACATCCTTACAATACTCCTTCATTTCCCCTGTTGATCCAGCGTATAATCCCCGGCCTTTGATTATTTTTTTACCATTTTTTTGGAAGCATTATGAGCGCAATATCCCTGATCCAACCGGACAGAGACCTTTTCTCCTGGCCGCAGTACTGGGCCGCCTGCTTTGGGCCGGCACCATTTTTGCCGATGTCACGCGACGAAATGGATCAACTTGGCTGGGATAGCTGCGACATCATTCTGGTTACCGGCGATGCGTACGTCGATCACCCGAGCTTCGGCATGGCTATTTGCGGCCGTATGCTGGAAGCGCAGGGCTTTCGCGTGGGGATCATCGCCCAACCGGAGTGGAACAGCAAAGATGACTTTATGCGTCTGGGCAAACCTAACCTGTTCTTCGGCGTAACCGCCGGTAACATGGACTCGATGATCAACCGTTATACCGCCGATCGCCGACTGCGCCATGACGATGCCTATACGCCGGACAACGTGGCGGGTAAACGCCCGGACCGTGCGACGTTGGTTTATACCCAGCGCTGTAAAGAAGCCTGGAAAGATGTGCCGGTTATTCTCGGCGGTATTGAAGCCAGCCTGCGCCGTACTGCGCATTACGATTACTGGTCAGATACCGTACGCCGTTCCGTGCTGGTGGATTCAAAAGCTGACATGCTGATGTTTGGTAACGGCGAACGTCCATTGGTGGAAGTCGCACACCGTCTGGCGATGGGCGAAACCATTGATCAGATCCGCGACGTGCGTAATACCGCGATTATGGTTAAAGAAGCGCTGCCGGGCTGGAGCGGGGTGGATTCCACACGTCTGGATATGCCCGGGAAAATTGACCCTATCCCCCATCCGTATGGCGAAGACTTGCCGTGTGCTGATAACAAACCGGTCGCACCGAAAAAACAAGAAGCGAAAGCGGTAACCGTACAGCCGCCGCGTCCGAAGCCGTGGGAAAAAACCTACGTACTGTTACCGTCTTTCGAGAAAGTTAAGAGCGACAAAGTTCTGTACGCCCATGCGTCGCGTATTCTGCATCACGAAACGAACCCAGGATGCGCGCGTGCACTGATGCAAAAGCATGGCGATCGCTATATTTGGGTTAACCCGCCAGCGATCCCGTTGTCGACTGAAGAAATGGACAGCGTCTTTGCACTGCCGTACAAGCGCGTACCGCATCCGGCGTACGGTAACAGCCGTATTCCCGCCTATGAGATGATCCGTTTCTCGATCAATATCATGCGTGGCTGTTTTGGTGGTTGCTCGTTCTGTTCGATCACCGAGCACGAAGGGCGCATTATCCAGAGCCGTTCCGAAGATTCGATCATCAATGAGATCGAAGCCATTCGCGATACCGTTCCGGGCTTTACCGGCGTGATTTCCGATCTCGGCGGTCCAACTGCAAACATGTATATGCTGCGCTGTAAGTCTCCGCGTGCAGAACAGACCTGTCGTCGTCTGTCCTGCGTTTACCCGGATATCTGCCCGCATATGGATACTAACCACGAACCGACGATTAATCTCTACCGCCGCGCGCGTGATCTGAAAGGCATTAAAAAGATCCTTATCGCATCCGGGGTGCGTTATGACATCGCCGTGGAGGACCCGCGCTATATTAAAGAGTTGGCAACTCACCATGTGGGTGGCTACCTGAAGATTGCGCCGGAGCATACAGAAGAAGGCCCATTGTCGAAGATGATGAAGCCGGGTATGGGCAGCTACGACCGCTTTAAAGAGTTATTCGATACTTACTCTAAACAGGCCGGTAAAGAGCAGTACCTGATCCCCTATTTTATCTCTGCGCACCCGGGTACGCGTGATGAGGATATGGTGAATCTGGCTCTGTGGCTGAAACAGCGTCGTTTCCGTTTGGATCAAGTGCAGAACTTCTACCCATCACCGCTGGCAAACTCTACAACCATGTATTACACCGGGAAAAACCCGTTGGGCAAAATTGGTTATAAGAGTGAAGATGTGGTAGTGCCAAGAGGTGATAAACAGCGCCGTCTGCATAAAGCACTGCTGCGTTACCATGATCCTGCTAACTGGCCGTTAATCCGTCAGGCGCTGGAAGATATGGGGAAAAAGCATCTGATTGGCGGTCGTCGCGAATGTCTGGTTCCGGCCCCGACGCTGGAAGAGATGCGTGAAGCACGTCGTCAGAACCGCCATACCCGTCCGGCACTGACCAAGCATACGCCAGTCGCGCACCAGCGTCAGACACCTGCGGCGAATAAAAAACGCGGGAAAGTCGCGGGGCGCTAATCTGTCTTGCCCGGTAGTGAAATGCTTACCGGGCCAGACAGACCGTAGGCCGGATAAGGTGCTCGCACCGCCATCCGGCAGACATGCTCAGTATTTATGCTTCGCGAATTCTGGCCGCTAATGCGGCCAGTTTTTCATCGTCAGCCCGTTCGTGGTCATGTGACGACAGATACCCTTCATACTGCTCGAAAAATTTAGTCTGCCGGGACTCAATCGGTTTCCAGTGCGTCAAATCACCTGTGCCATGCATAGGGCTGAGCTTACTGTGCACATGATCCACGCCAAACCCTTCGAAAAACATCCCCGTACGACTGACATCCGGGAAAGCCTTATCCAGTTTTTTCGCCACCTTTTGGGTCGCCAGCATCAGGTCTGCCAGCGCCTGTGGCGGCATATCAAATGCATAGCTTGGGTAGTGCTTTTTCGGGATCACCACGGTAAAACCGTCGGTGTTTGGGAAAATCGACAGAAAGGCCAGGTGATGCTCGTCTTCCCAGACTTTATGGCAGGGCGCTTTACCTTCAACAATTTGACAGAAAATACAGGTCATTCCTTTTCTCCGTAGATAAGACGTTTCGTCAGGACGCAGTGAGTTTAGTACAGACCCAGCATCTTCCACCACATCAGCCCTACAGTGATAAAGACGGCTTGATTGAACAGGCTGATGATGAATCCTGTTCGCCACCAGACTCCCGTCGGTACGTACCCGGCACCAAACAGAATCGGCCCGCGAGCGTGAGTGTACTGAGTGAGGGAACAGTACAGGCTGCTGGTGAAGGCCAGCATCAACGCCGTAGGGGCTGCAGGAATATTCAAATGCAGACCGACGCCAAGGAAAACGGCATACAGCGCCGCAATCTGCGCATTACCGCTGGCAAAAAAGTAGTGGGTATAAAAGTACGCGGCGTTGAGCAGCAGCAGGACAACCACCCAACTGGTCCCATGCATAGTACTGCTCAGGCTATCGCCAATCAGGTTGCCAAACCAGGTGGTAAAGCCTAGTTTTTTCAACTGATTTGCCATCATCAATAGTGCGGCAAACCAGATCAGTGTATCCCACGCACCTTTCTCGCTTTTGACATCTTCCCAGCTCAGAACGCCGCTGAGCAGCAAGATGGATAAACCAACAAATGAGGCAGTGGTGGCGTCGACGCCCAGCGTATCACCAAAAATCCACAGTACCAGCAGGACGCCGACGGTCGCCAGCATCAGCCATTCCCCGCGTGACATACGACCCATTTCCGCCAGTTCTTTACGCGCCAGATTAGGGGCATCCGGCGTGTGTTTAATTTCCGGGCGCACAATCCAGTAGACCAGTAATGGAACCAGCAGTAAGGAAACCAGGCAAGGCAGCAGCGCCGCCATAAACCAGCTGCCCCAGGTCAGAGTGACCCCCGCATTGGCCGCCAGCTTCACTGCCAACAGGTTGCCGGTATATCCGGTCATAAAGAGCGCGGCGGTGACGTCGTTGACGTTGCCAATACAGGTGATAAGAAAGGTGCCGATTTTACTGCGGGATTCATCTTCCGGGTTCGAGTGGAAACTGCGCGCCAGGGAGTCGGCAATGGGATAGATGACGCCGCCGCAGCGGGCCGTGTTGCTTGGCATTGCGGGGGAAAGTATCAGGTCCGCAAACGCCAGTCCGTAGGCGAGTCCCAGCGTGCGCTTGCCGAGCAGGCGGATCATCTGCAGCGCAATACGTCGTCCGAGGCCCGTTTTGATAAACCCGCGGGCAATCATAAAGGCGACGACAATCAGCCAGATCAGAGAACTGTTCAGTTCGCTCAGTGCGGTGGTAATAGCGCCGCTGGCGGTTTTATCCCCGGCAGCATAAGCGAGGGCAAAAACGGTAATACCGATAATGCCGACTGCGCCAATGGGCAGAACTTTTGCCACGATAGAAGCAATGGTAGCAACGAAGATAATGGCTGAATGCCAGGCTGGCGCACTTAACCCACTGGGTGGGGTAAGCTGCCAGAGCCCGGCAGAAATAAATAGTATAAGAATCAATGGGAGCCATTTGACGCCTTGCTGTGTTTTTTCCGCCATGGTCACGCACCTATAGATATTTGTGATGTGTTCATTAAATCAATATTATTACTGAATAATTAGTAAGTTATATTGCGTAATGCTGCACGTGGATGTGCCATAAAGACATCAATAGTTGCGCGTTTATTGTTTCTTAATATTTCGACAGGAGAAAAGCCCGACGGGAATGCCGGGCTGGAGAGGAGAGATTAACCGCCGAACTGATCCGGGTCAGGGCCAAGGCGTTTACCTTGATCGAGTTTTGCTATTTCACCGAGTTCATCTTTGTCCAGGCGGAAGTCCCAGACATTGAAGTTCTCGGCGATACGGGCAGGGGTGACGGATTTCGGGATCACCACCAGGCCGCTATCCAGATGCCAGCGAATGACGACCTGCGCCGGTGATTTGCCATATTTTTCAGCGAGGTCGCGAATGATCTTTTGATCAAATACGTCTTTGCCGCCCTGCGCCAGCGGGCTCCAGGATTCGGTCTGGATTTTATGTGTGGCGTTCCAGGCGTGCAGCTGGCGCTGTTGCATCAGTGGATGCAGTTCTATCTGGTTAATCACCGGCGGGACACCTGTTTCATCCATCAGGCGCTGGAGATGATTGATCTGAAAGTTGCACACGCCGATGCTCTTAATCAGCCCCTCTTTTTGCAGGTCGATCATGTTTTCCCACGCTTCAACGTAGTGATCGATCGCCGGAACAGGCCAGTGCATCAGGTAGAGATCGAGGTAATCGAGCTGAAGTTTCTCCATGCTTTCGAGCAACGCTTCCCGTGGGCGTTTCTGATCATCATTCCACAGCTTGGTGGTAATGAATAACTCTTCGCGCGGTACGCCAGCATCGCGTATTGCTTTGCCGACACCTTCTTCGTTTTTGTACGCCGCAGCGGTATCAATTGAGCGATACCCTACTTCCAGCGCTTTATGAATGGCGGTGATGACTTCTTCGTTGCTTGCCTTCCAGACCCCCAGGCCCAGTTGCGGCATGACGTTACCATCCTGTAGTTTGATAATGGTTGGAGTGGTCATAATTCCTCCCCTTAATGACTGTCACCGGAACATACTCCGGTGACATAGGTGTGACTTAAGTCTGGTATAAATAGCCAAAAACGAAAGTCGGAGGTTAAAAAACCTTAGCGGGCAGCTTCGTAAATCCGGCGGCTGACGTCCAGCGTAATGTCCTGATGTTCACCCAGTTTCGTGCCGCCGTGCGCTTGCAGTTTTTCCAGCAGTGCCGGGATGGAGCTGCCATCCAGACCGTAGTCAGACAGGCGAGTCGGTACACCCATTTGTTCGAAGAATTGACGGGTGGCGGCAATCGCGGCATCAATGCGCTGGTCTTCGGAGCCTTCGGTGATATTCCAGATGCGTTCTGCGTATTGCAGCAGTTTGGCACGCTTGGTATCGCGTTTTTCATTCCACAATGCAGGCAGGACGATTGCCAGTGTCTGAGCGTGGTCAAGTCCGTGCATTGCCGTCAGTTCGTGACCCAGCATATGGGTTGCCCAGTCCTGCGGTACGCCTGCGCCGATCAGTCCGTTCAGCGCCTGAGTGGCTGCCCACATGACGTTCGCACGCACATTGTAGTTTTCCGGCTCCTGCAATGCTTTCGGACCGTCTTCTATCAGCGTCAGCAGAATGCCTTCGGCGAAGCGATCCTGAATTTTCCCGTCTACCGGATAAGTCACGTATTGTTCTACGGTATGAACAAAAGCATCTACCACGCCGTTGGCAACCTGACGTGGCGGCAGAGTATAGGTGTAAACCGGATCGAGTACAGCGAATACCGGCTGGACAAACGGGGTCATGAAGGCCAGTTTGTCGCCAGTCGTTTTGCGCGAAATTACCGCGCCAGAGTTAGATTCGGAGCCAGTTGCCGGCAGAGTTAATACGGAGCCCATTGGAACGGCGCTTTGTACGTCGTTACCGCGTGTTTCCAGAATGCGCCATGGGTCAACACCGTCAGCGTAATGTGCTGCTGCGGCGATGAATTTTGTGCCATCCAGAACAGAACCGCCGCCTACCGCCAGCAGGAATGTCACCTTCTCATCACGCACGATTTTTACCGCGTTCATCAGCGTTTCATAAGACGGGTTCGGCTCAATACCGCCAAATTCCAGCACGTCCAGGCCTTTCAGTGCATCCTGAACCTGTGCCAGAACGCCGGTTTTTTTCACGCTACCACCGCCGTAGGTAATCAGTACGCGAGCATCCTGTGGGATTTGGTCGCGCAGTTCTGCAATCGCGCCTTTACCAAACAGAATGCGGGTTGGGGTATGGAGATTAAAGTTGTTCATTGCTCGTTACCTTGTGTGGGTAAAAAAGAGGGTAGGCGAGTGCCTGACTGATGGTGAACATTGTGGTCGTCAGAAGCGTTCCTCTCAATGCTCATTTCTGCCAATGTCTTGCCCATTTCTACAGACTACTGGAGAAAATGGATAAAAGTCCGCACTATACCAGGGTTGCAAATCAATGATGAAATGGTGCCCTATGAACCGTGATGAGATCTGTCTCCTGCTGACAGATAAAATTAAGCAGCTGAAAAATAATGAAAATAAATTAAATGATCTGCTGCCTGATATTCGCTTACTGTACGGCTCTGAACCTGGGGTGCGCACACCAGTGATGTATCAGCCTGGCATTATATTTCTCTTTTCAGGATATAAAATTGGTTATATCAACGAGCGTGTCTTTCGCTATGATGCCAACGAATACTTACTGCTCACAGTACCTTTACCCTTTGAATGTGAAACGTATGCGACACCGGACGTTCCGTTGGCTGGTATCCGCCTGAACGTCGATATCCTGCAATTGCAGGAATTGCTGATGGATATTGGTGAGGATGAGCTGTTCCAGCCTGCAATGGCGGCAAGCGGGATCAATTCGGCGACGCTATCCGATGAAATTCTCTGTGCTGCGGAACGCCTGCTGGATGTGATGGAGCGGCCATTGGATGCACGTATTCTGGGAAAACAGATTATTCGTGAGATCCTCTACCACGTACTGACCGGGCCGCGTGGTGGCGCGTTATTGGCGCTGGTCAGTCGCCAGACGCATTTCAGTTTGATAAGCCGTGTGCTGAAGCGAATTGAAACCAAGTACACCGAAAATCTCAATGTTGAGCAATTGGCGGCAGAGGCCAATATGAGCGTGTCGGCGTTCCATCATAATTTTAAATCGGTGACCAGTACTTCACCGTTGCAGTATCTGAAGAGCTATCGATTGCATAAAGCGCGGATGATGATGATTCATGACGGGATGAAAGCCAGCGCGGCGGCCATGCGCGTAGGTTATGAGAGTGCATCGCAGTTTAGTCGGGAGTTCAAACGTTACTTTGGCGTCACGCCAGGAGAAGATGCAGCCAGAATTCGGATGATGCAGGGGGGGTGATTTCTTGTCGGCCTTAACGCTGCGCGCCATCAACGAAATGCCGGAGTGACTCCGGCATACGGCTAATACTCAGGCGCTACAGTATTTTTTTTTAATCACCACGAACAGCGTTCCCAGCAGACCTGCGGTTAACAGGGCAACAGGCAGGATCATTAAAAAGGTCATCACCTGATCTTCGTGGCGTTTAACAAACGGGATCATGCTGAGCGCATAGCCGAAACTGGTGACCACAGTGACCCACAGCAGCCCGCTCAGCCAGTTAAAAAACTGGAAGCGACGGTTAGGCAGCCCTGAAATCCCCGCCATGGTTGGCAGTAAGGTACGTACAAACGCCAGGAAACGTCCGGCGAGTAGTGCCATCAACCCGTGTTGGTCAAACATACAGGTAGCACGCTGATGATATTTTTCAGGTAATTGTGCCAGCCAGCCTTTTACCGTCCGCGTGTTGCCCAGCCAGCGCCCCTGAATGTAGCTCAGCCAGCAACCGAGACTGGCAGCGGCAGTCAGAATCGCTATGGTAGGTAAAAAACTCATCACGTCCTGAGCAATCAGCGCTCCTGCCAGTAATAGCAGGCTGTCACCGGGCAAAAAGGAGGCGGGCAGCAGGCCATTTTCTAAAAACAGTGTGGCGAACATCACGAAGTACACCACGCTCACGACGTGTGGGTCCGCCAGCGCGGCAAAATCGTGTTGCCAAAGCGCGGAGATAATATCTTGAATGACTACCATGGACTTTCCTGTGGAACAGCGTTTATAAGTGGATTGTACTCCTGAATTGTCCGGGATGCCTTGATCCCGGACGCAACAATTGCAGACTTTTCCACCAGAAGTGTCTGCATATATGTCCATCTGCGGCAATGTTACTCGATTCGGGCAAATCCTGCGGCTAAATCGGCAATCAGATCGTCAACATTCTCTAAACCGATATGCAAACGGATGAGCGTTCCGCTGAAGTCCACTTTGCCTTGCGGACGGATTGCCGCGATATGTTCCGGTTGGTTAGCCAGAATCAGTGATTCAAAACCGCCCCAGGAATAGGCCATGCTGAACAGGCTGAAGTGATCCAGGTACGCAGACAGTTCTTCATTATTTAGCTTCTTATTCAGAACAAATGAGAACAGACCGCTGCTACCGGTAAAGTCGCGTTTCCAGAACTCGTGTCCCTTGCTGCCGGGAAGTGCCGGGTGATTCACGCGGGCAACCTGCGGATGGTCAGCCAGCCACTCGGCGACTTTTAAACTGCTTTCATGGTGTTGGCGCAGGCGAACGCTTAACGTCCGCAATCCACGGCTGGTCATATAGGCGGTATCGGCGTCCAGCATTTGTCCCATCAGATAGGCGTTTTCACGCAGTTGATCCCAGCAACGGGCATTGGATACCGCTGTCCCAACCATGCCGTCAGAATGACCAATCAGATATTTCGTCCCTGCCTGAATTGAGATATCGATACCGAAATCCAGCGCGTTGAACAACACGCCCGCAGCCCAGGTGTTATCAATCATGATGATCGCGTCAGGCACTACGCTTCTGACGGCGGCAACAATGGCTGGAACATCATGAACTTCCATGGTGACAGAACCTGGAGATTCAAGAAAAACGACTTTAGTGTTCGGCTGTATATGCTTCACAATATCCGCGCCAATCAGCGGATCGAACCAGCCGGTTGTCACGCCAAGCTTGCCCAGCACCTTAGTGCAAAAATCCTGGCTGGGTTCATAGGCGGTGTTGGTCATCAGCACATGATCGCCTTGTTCAACAAAGGCAAGGATGGTGTTGGCAACGGCTGCTGCACCGCAGGGGAACAGGGCGCAACCGGCCCCGCCTTCCAGTTCACACATCGCTTCCTGCAGTGAGAAATGCGTCAGCGTGCCGCGACGGCCATAGAAAAGGGCACCGTTTGCGCGGTTATGCGTCGCCTGTTTTTTCGCCTCAACGGTGTCGAATACCAGTGAAGACGCGCGCTGGATCACGCTATTTACCGAACCCAGCGTGTATTTTTTACTACGCCCGGCGTGAACGAGTTTGGTCTCAAGCTGCTTATCTGCCATGTTGTATTACCTATTTTTATACGTCTGGATGTCTAAACTAGCATGAATCTCATCTGCCGCGTCCTGCAGAACAGCCATAAAGTACAAAATATTCTCAAATCGATTTCTGGTGACTTTTTTACTGCGTGAGCGCAAGGAAAAGAAACCAAAGGTGCGGCACTATGTAAATAGTAATGAGAACGACTATCAATTCGACGTCGTTTTGATATGATTACGCTCAGATTTTGTGATTTGCGTCCTGGAGATACAGAGTGGGTAATAATTTGATGCAGACGGACCTTTCCGTCTGGGGTATGTATCAGCACGCCGATATCGTGGTTAAGTGCGTGATGATTGGGCTGATTTTGGCGTCAGTGGTCACCTGGGCTATCTTCTTTAGTAAGAGCCTTGAGTTCTTTACGCAGAAGCGCCGTCTTAAGCGTGAACAGCAAATGCTGGCAGATGCCCGCTCTTTAGATCAGGCAAGTGAGATTGCCGCTGGATTCGATGGCAAAAGCCTGGGCGCTCTGTTGATTAACGAAGCACAGAATGAACTGGAACTGTCAGCAGGCAGTGATGACAACGAAGGGATCAAAGAGCGTACCGGTTTCCGTCTGGAACGTCGCGTTGCCGCCGTTGGCCGTCAGATGGGGCGGGGTAATGGATACCTGGCAACCATCGGGGCTATCTCTCCATTTGTCGGGTTGTTTGGTACAGTATGGGGCATCATGAATAGCTTCATCGGTATCGCACAAACCCAAACCACCAACCTGGCTGTTGTTGCTCCAGGTATTGCAGAAGCACTGTTAGCAACCGCGATCGGTCTGGTCGCGGCAATCCCTGCTGTTGTTATCTACAACATTTTTGCTCGTCAGATCGGCAGCTATAAAGCGATGCTGGGCGATGTCGCGGCGCAGGTACTGTTGCTGCAAAGTCGTGACCTGGACCTGAGTGCAAGCGCGTCTGCACACCCGGTACGTGCTGCGCAGAAATTACGTGTAGGATAATGTTCCATGGCAATGAGCTTTAATGAAAACCTGGACGATAACGGTGAAATGCATGACATCAACGTGACGCCGTTTATCGACGTCATGCTGGTATTGTTGATCATCTTTATGGTGGCAGCGCCACTGGCAACCGTGGATGTGAAGGTCAATCTCCCTGCATCCACCAGTACGCCGCAACCGCGTCCGGAAAAACCGGTTTACCTGTCAGTAAAAGCCGATAACACCATGTTTATTGGTAACGATCAGGTCACCGATGAGACGATGATTAACGAGTTAAACGCGCTAACTGAAGGCAAGAAAGACACCACCATCTTCTTCCGGGCAGATAAAACCGTCGACTACGAAACTATGATGAAGGTTATGGATACGTTGCACCAGGCGGGTTACCTGAAGATTGGTTTGGTCGGTGAAGAGACCGTGAAAGCCAAATAATCCTTGTTGCCGGGCACAGGTTTGACCTTACCCGGCAAGCTTCTCCTGACATCACTCCTCTGCAAGTCTTTTGCCTTATCTGTTCTCGTCCAACGCCACCGTAGTGATTTTTGTGGGCTCATAGTTCCCATCGGATAGCTTGCGGGTCAGGCGCAGTGTGGCAGTTTCACGTGCAAGCAGATGCTGGTATGTGCTTTCCAGACGGGCCATTATTTTGTCCCGCAATTCTGGTTGCTGAGCGATGATGGCCTCGATAGTGGCACCGTAAATCTCTTCTTTGGCTTGCAGTGCGTAGATTTCATGACGATTTTGCCATTTCATCCGCACCAGTGCGGCGGGTATAGAAACCATCTCTTGAGCAAGGCTTTCCAGCGTCGTGTTTTTATTGGCTATCAACACAGACAGATTTTGTTTTAAGACAAACTCATCGCTTTTGTGGTTATCTAAAGCCAAATAAACATTATTATCTTCAACATCTTTCATTTTATTTCTCTTCCAGAGAATAAAAAATAGGATCGTTGGTTTCGCGAGTAATTAAATTAAGCCAAATTTTGTTGCCTTGTTCATTTATCATGGCTGTTTTTTTGGCCAAAATTTTACTTAATTCCTGGGCGTTAATGTCGCCTTCCGCCTGTAATGAATTGAGCAGACGAGTAAATGACTCAATTTTTGCGGCGCGGAAAAGGCGCTCTTTTAAATGACGATCGCACTCTTCAAATAACATATTCCGGGACTGGCCGGTAGCTACGGAGCTAATCAAAATTTCTGATTCGTAATCACTTAGTTTTATCTTTCCCTGAGTCAAATTTTCACTATTTTCTGTGGTATTTGTATTGTCCGGGGTTGCGGATAAATGAAAACGAGAGGGAACAAGATGCTCGGGAAGCATGTTGAAATATCCTTTGCTGCCAATAATATGATGTTTTTAATAAGGTAGGCCGCGTTGACAATAGCATGGGGTAATTTTAAAATCAAAAAAAATGGAGCCCGCTATGAACAGTATATTTTATTCTGTTATTACCCTGCTATTGCTTACCTGCGGGGTACTTTTGCTAATGCGTAGTGCAAATAAAAACCGTTATGCAGAAGATGTTAACGCACAGCGCCAGCCGGAAATGCTAAGTAAAGAAGAGGGAGAAGATCATTTTTCTGCCCTGATGAATTCGATTACTCCGGTATGGTATTGGCGAGTCAATCACGAATATATTGATTTTATCCACTCCACAGTCAAGAGGATGACAATGGTGGAGCTGAATGAAACGCCCGGGCTCTTTGACGCGCAGCGGCGCTGTAGCGATCTTAACTCTGCGGTTTATAAGTATTATGACAATATTAAAAAGCGCTGCCTCAGCGGGGAGAAAGTCCCGCACGCCGATCTGGATGTGCTTAACTTGCGGCAGTGCTTCAGGGAGTTCAGCCTGGAAGCCTATCCTGCACTTGTCGCACTGGTATGGCCGGAATACCAGCGTCCGTTGATTAAAGAGGACGAGGTGTGAGGCGAGATTTACTTGCCACTCTCATCAGCAGGCCATTAAGGCCGGGTAGGACTACACCCGGCGTAATGTTCAGATCGTTATTTGTCTGATGAGGCCTGCCACAGATTGAGCTTGCCGTCCGCGACATGTTTATCAATCTGTGCCAGTTCTTCGGCGCTGAATGTCAGGTTTGCCAGTGCCTGAACGTTCTCTTCCAACTGCTCAGGTCGGCTGGCACCAATTAATACCGATGTGACCCGGTTATCTTTTAGTAGCCAGCTTAACGCCATTTGCGCCATCGACTGCCCACGTTGTTGGGCCATCTCATTGAGCAAACGCAGACTGTTAAGATTTGCTTCCGTCAGCATATTTTCCGTCAGCCCACGGACTTTTTTCCCTTCACGCTGCATGCGGGAACCATCAGGAATACCGTTGAGGTATTTCCCTGTCAGGAGCCCCTGCGCCAACGGGGTGAAGGCAATACAGCCCATCCCGTTGGATTCCAGCGTATCCAGCAATCCGCTGCTGTCTACCCAGCGGTTAAGCAGGTTGTAGGATGGCTGGTGGATAAGCAGCGGAATTTTCCATTCCCGCAGCAGTTCGGCCATCTTCTGCGTGCGCTCTGGCGAATAAGATGAGATACCGACATACAGTGCTTTGCCACTTTGCACAGCATGGGCCAGCGCGGAAGCGGTCTCTTCCATTGGCGTATTTTCATCAACGCGGTGCGAATAGAAGATATCGACGTAGTCGAGACCCATGCGCTTGAGGCTCTGGTCGAGGCTGGCCAGCAGATACTTGCGTGAGCCGCCAGAACCGTAAGGCCCCGGCCACATGTCGTAACCCGCTTTGGTCGAGATGATCAATTCATCACGATATTGTGCAAAATCCTCGCGCAGCAATCGACCAAAATTCTCTTCAGCACTGCCCGGAGGTGGCCCGTAGTTATTGGCTAAATCAAAATGAGTGATCCCTAAATCAAATGCTTTTCGCAGCAGTGCTCGTTGTGAATCCAGAGCGTGAACGTGTCCAAAACTGTGCCATAAACCCAGCGACAGCGCGGGCAGGCGCAAGCCGCTGCGCCCACAGTAGCGATAGAGCATTTGCTCATAACGTTCAGGATTGGCAAACCAGGCCATGAGATCTCCTTAGTGCAGGTGAATTTCAAAACAACGTTTCTATTCTAGCGGGTTCGTGGTGAATATCCCGTTCACCAGGTCACATTGGGATGAAAAACTGGGCAAAAACAGACCGCTGTGCTTTGCTTAAAAAAACATCACTCAGGAGTGCGACCATGCCGCGTCTGACTGCTAAAGACTTTCCGCAGGAGTTACTCGATTACTATGACTATTACGCCCATGGCAAAATTACGAAACGCGAGTTTCTGAATCTGGCGGCGAAATATGCGGTAGGTGGCATGACGGCACTGGCGCTATTCAATTTGCTGAAACCGAACTATGCCCTGGCAACGCAGGTAGAATTTACCGATCCCGATATTCTGGCAGAATACATTACCTATCCATCGCCTGATGGGCATGGTGATGTGCGAGGTTATCTGGTGAAACCCGCGAAGGTGACGGGGAAGGTTCCGGCGGTGGTAGTGGTACATGAGAATCGTGGGCTGAATCCGTATATTGAGGATGTCGCACGGCGGGTGGCGAAGGCG
The DNA here is from genome assembly GCF_005280975.1 of Citrobacter sp. wls716. Lineage (NCBI taxonomy): Bacteria > Pseudomonadati > Pseudomonadota > Gammaproteobacteria > Enterobacterales > Enterobacteriaceae > Citrobacter > Citrobacter sp. wls716. Next base: position 26,559 of record NZ_SZWX01000017.1, on the reverse strand, counting down.
GGTTATATTGCACTGGCACCCGATGGATTAAGTTCACTGGGCGGTTATCCCGGCAATGATGATAAAGGCCGGGAATTACAGCAGCAGGTTGATCCCGTTAAGCTGATGAATGATTTTTTTGCCGCTATTGAGTTTATGCAGCGTTATTCGATGGCGACAGGAAAGGTGGGGATCACCGGATTTTGCTACGGTGGTGGTGTGGCGAATGCAGCGGCTGTTGCTTTCCCTGAACTGGCATGTGCGGTGCCCTTTTATGGTCGTCAGGTTCCTGCTTCTGATGTCCCTAAAATTAATGCGCCTTTATTATTACACTATGCAGAACTAGACACACGAATTAATGAAGGCTGGCCCGCTTATGAAGCTGCACTCAAAGTGAATAAGAAAATCTATCAAGCATATATCTATCCCGGTGTTAATCATGGTTTTCATAACGATTCGACACCCCGTTATGATAAAGCAGCTGCTGATTTAGCCTGGGAACGCACTCTTGCCTGGTTTGATAAATATTTGTTATGAAAAACAACGCATTACTTACAGATTTAGGTTAATTATCTGAATAATAATGCTACCTAATTTCATTAACATTCATATTGATATGACCAGCAGGGATAATAGATAGACTTAAAAAAGTAAAAAAATAAAGAACGTATTATATCTTCTTCATTGCCTGCCGATAACAAGGGGAAGTATCGCCTGATGGCGAATTCCTCATCAATGGCAAGGAAATTATTATGTATTTGCTGAAAAACTTCACTATTCGTATTGTCATGCTGGCGATACTGGGACTTTTTTGCCTGCTCTGGTCGGGCGTGGGTTTATTCAGTCTTCATGCTTTATCAAAAATATCAGAAGGCAACGATATTGACCGTCATCTTGTCAAACAGATGACGGTACTGAGTCAGGGGAACGATCAGTACTTTCGCTTTGTGACACGCCTGAGCCGTGCTGTGGATGTCAAAATTGGTGGTGAAACGCCTGATTTTGCACCTGCCCAGCAATCGCTGGATAATCTGAGCCAAAAGCTCCAGGAGATGAAAACATTGTCTCCAGGACCGATGGACCCGGAAATTTCAGCAGCAGTGCTGGCCAAGTGGCAAGCTTTGCTGGATAAAGGCGTGATACCGCAAATGCAGCTGGCGCAGCAGGGCTCGCTTACGGCGTTTTCGGAACATGCCAGCACGATTACGCCCGCACTGAGCCGTGAATTTGGTGCCAGCGCTGAGCTGTTTAATACCACCGCCGGAAAGAGACTTGATGCGACGCGTATCATGGTAGACGGTAAAACGTCGATCATTCGGACACTGATTATTACTGCCGTTATCCTCGGGATTGCCCTCCTGTTCTTCACCGATCGTTACCTCGTTACCATGATGGTGAAACCTCTCGGTCGCATTCGCTTGCAGTTCCGCCAGATTGCCCAGGGCGATCTCAGCCATCCAATTGAAGATTTTGGGCGTAACTGCGTGGGCCAACTGGTCCCTTTATTGTGCGCAATGCAGGACAGCCTGCGTGAAGCCGTAAGTACGATTCGTTCAGGCAGTGACAACATCTGGCGAGGCGCTACGGAAATTTCTACCGGCAATAACGATCTCTCTTCCCGTACTGAGGAGCAGGCCGCGGCGCTGGAAGAGACCGCTGCCAGCATGGAGCAACTGACCGCTACGGTAAAACTTAACGCCGAAAATGCGCGTGAGGCCAGCCAGCTTGCCGATACCGCAACAGAAACGGCAGGTAAAGGAAGCACCCTGGTTTCTGAAGTGGTCGACACCATGGACGGTATTGCCGCCAGCTCTAAACAGATCGCAGAAATTACCTCTGTCATTAATAGCATTGCTTTCCAGACCAACATTCTGGCGCTCAACGCCGCCGTTGAAGCGGCCAGGGCTGGTGAACAGGGACGTGGTTTTGCCGTGGTAGCAGGGGAAGTACGTAATCTCGCCAGCCGTAGCGCCGGTGCGGCAAAAGAGATTGAGACATTAATCGGTGAATCGTCGCGTCGTGTCGAACAGGGCGCTCGTCTGGTTAAAGAGACGGGATTAACCATGGAAGCGATTCTGCGCGGTGCCACCGAAGTGACCGTTATCATGAAACAAATTGCCTCTGCTTCTGAAGAGCAGAATAAAGGTATCTCGCAGGTTAGTGTTGCGATCACGCAGATGGACAGCGTAACGCAACAGAATGCTGCATTGGTAGAGCAAGTCTCCGCCGCTGCAGTAGCGCTGGAACGGCAAACGGAAGAGCTACAACGCTCGGTGCAACAGTTCCGCCTGTCTGCGAATGATGTGCAATACGCCGCTGCCAATACCGCTTCCCCTTCCACAGAAAGCAGAACCTCTGCAGCACCTAAAACGGACGAGTGGGTGTCCTTTTAATCTGGCACAAAAAAGTGCGTGATACCTCTGGCCTTTGCTTAAAAAATCGCTATATAATTTGTTATATAGCGATTGGAGGTTATGCATGGACAACCATTTTGGAAAGGGCCTGATGGCCGGATTGAACGCCTCAAGTGCGGACAGTGCTCGTTCAGTGGCGAATTTTTGTTCAGATTATAAACGCGGTTTTGTTCTGGGTTTTTCACATCGAATGTTTGAAAAAACGGGTGACCGACAGCTCAGCGCATGGGAAGCGGGGATCCTGACGCGTCGTTACGGGCTGGATAAAGAGATGGTGATGGATTTCTTCAAAGAGAACCAGTCGAGTACAACAATTCGGTTTTTCATGGCCGGCTATCGGCTCGAAGCTTGATCCAAAAGGGGTATTATCTTGCTTTAATTAATTACACTATTGACCTACGCCTTCGTTTTGTTGCTCCGCCGAAGTATTATAATGCACATAACCATATAAAAAGTGTGGTAATGGCGCGCCGATCGCAATATGCAACATGCGAATGGTGCAAAATAAAAGCCAGGTCTTCGCAACGGAATAACAATAAAATGACTGGAGATAATTCTCTCATCAATTCGAACGGCATCAATCGCCGTGATTTCATGAAGCTTTGTGCAGCACTGGCCGCTACTATGGGGCTCAGTAGCAAAGCCGCCGCAGAAATGGCCGAATCAGTTTCTCGTCCTCAGCGCCCGCCGGTTATCTGGATTGGTGCTCAGGAGTGTACGGGTTGTACTGAATCGCTGCTTCGTGCGACACACCCTACAGTGGAAAACCTCGTTCTGGAGACTATCTCTCTTGAATATCATGAGGTGCTCTCTGCCGCCTTTGGCCACCAGGTCGAAGAGAACAAACATAACGCTCTGGAGAAGTACAAAGGGCAATATGTTCTGGTGGTAGATGGTTCTATACCACTAAAAGATAATGGTATTTACTGCATGGTTGCCGGTGAGCCAATTGTGGATCACATCCGCAGAGCGGCCGAAGGTGCAGCAGCTATCATCGCTATCGGCTCTTGTGCCGCATGGGGTGGTGTAGCTGCCGCTGGCGTGAACCCAACGGGTGCAGTCGGCTTGCAAGAAGTTCTGCCAGGCAAAACCATCATCAACATCCCAGGCTGTCCGCCTAACCCGCATAACTTCCTCGCCACGGTCGCGCATATCATCACTTACGGTAAGCCGCCGAAGCTGGATACCAAAAACCGTCCGACATTCGCCTATGGCCGTTTGATTCACGAACACTGCGAACGTCGCCCGCACTTTGATGCCGGTCGTTTTGCTAAAGAGTTCGGCGATGAAGGCCATCGTGAAGGTTGGTGCCTCTATCATCTGGGCTGTAAAGGGCCAGAAACGTACGGCAACTGCTCAACATTGCAATTCTGCGACGTTGGCGGCGTGTGGCCGGTGGCTATTGGTCATCCTTGCTACGGCTGTAACGAAGAAGGCGTCGGTTTCCATAAAGGCATTCACCAACTCGCCCATGTGGAAAACCAAACCCCGCGTTCAGAGAAGCCTGATGTCAACATGAAAGAAGGCGGCAACATTTCAGCTGGGGCTATTGGGCTGCTTGGCGGCGTAGTAGGGCTGGTTGCCGGCGTCAGCGTGATGGCGGTACGTGAACTGGGGCGTCAGCAGAAGAAAGATAACGCTGACTCACGGGGAGAATAACCGTGAACAGACGTAACTTTATTAAAGCAGCCTCCAGCGGGGCATTGCTGTTGGGCGCCGCGCCGTCCATCAGCCATGCGGCTGTAGAAAACCGTCCGCCGATCCCGGGTTCTCTTGGGATGCTCTATGATTCGACGCTGTGCGTAGGCTGCCAGGCCTGCGTCACCAAGTGTCAGGATATCAACTTCCCGGCGCGTAACCCGGAAGGCGAGCAGACCTGGTCGAACAACGACAAATTGTCACCGTACACCAACAACATCATCCAGGTGTGGCGTAGCGGAACAGGCGTTAACAAAGACCAGGAAGAAAATGGTTACGCATACATTAAGAAACAGCGCATGCACTGTGTCGATCCAAACTGCGTCTCCGTTTGCCCGGTCTCCGCACTGAAGAAAGACCCGAAAACCGGCATCGTCCACTATGACAAAGATGTCTGTACTGGCTGCCGTTACTGCATGGTCGCCTGTCCGTACAACGTCCCTAAATACGACTACAACAACCCGTTTGGTGCGCTTCATAAATGTGAACTGTGTAACCAGAAAGGCGTTGAACGTCTGGACAAAGGCGGTTTGCCGGGATGTGTTGAAGTGTGTCCTGCCGGTGCAGTGATTTTTGGTACCCGTGAAGAGCTGATGGCTGAGGCGAAAAAACGTCTCGCACTGAAGCCTGGCAGCGAATACCACTATCCGCGTCAGACAGTGAACGCTGGTGATACTTATTTGCATACGGTACCGAAGTACTATCCGCACCTGTACGGTGAAAAGGAAGGCGGTGGTACGCAGGTTATGGTGCTGACGGGTGTTCCTTACGAGGATTTGGATCTGCCAAAACTGGATGACCTTTCAACCGGTGCGCGTTCCGAACATGTTCAACATTCCCTGTACAAGGGCATGATTTTACCCCTGGCTGCGCTGGCGGGCTTAACCGTGCTGGTTCGTCGTAACACGAAAAACGACCATCACGATGGAGGAGACGATCATGAGTCATGATCCTAAACCGCTGGGCGGAAAAATAATCAGCAAACCGGTCATTATTTTTGGGCCGCTTATCGTCCTGTGTATGCTCCTGATCGTGAAACGTCTGGTCTTCGGATTGGGTTCAGTCTCCGATCTGAACGGCGGTTTCCCGTGGGGCGTATGGATCGCATTTGACCTGTTGATTGGTACTGGCTTTGCGTGCGGCGGTTGGGCGCTGGCGTGGGCGGTGTATGTTTTCAACAGAGGACAATACCATCCACTGGTACGTCCGGCGTTGCTGGCAAGCCTGTTTGGTTACTCGCTGGGTGGTTTGTCGATCACCATTGACGTCGGTCGTTACTGGAACCTGCCGTACTTCTACATTCCGGGTCACTTCAACGTGAACTCGGTACTGTTTGAAACGGCGGTCTGTATGACCATCTATATCGGTATCATGGCGCTGGAATTTGCGCCAGCTCTGTTTGAACGTCTGGGGTGGAAAGTTTCTCTCAAGCGTTTGAATAAAGTGATGTTCTTTATTATTGCCCTCGGCGCGTTGCTGCCGACCATGCACCAGTCTTCAATGGGTTCATTGATGATTTCTGCGGGCTATAAAGTACATCCGCTCTGGCAAGCATATGAAATGTTGCCGCTTTTCTCGGTATTAACCGCCTTTATAATGGGCTTCTCGATCGTCATCTTTGAAGGCTCACTGGTACAAGCGGGTCTGAAAGGTAACGGTCCGGACGAGAAAAGTCTGTTCATTAAGCTGACGAACACCATCAGCGTGCTGCTGGCGATTTTCGTGGTCCTGCGCTTTGGCGAGTTGATCTACCGCGACAAGCTGTCGTATGCGTTTGCAGGCGATCTTTACTCCGTGATGTTCTGGATTGAAGTCGTGCTGATGGTCTTCCCGCTGGTGGTGCTGCGCGTCACTAAGCTGCGCAATGACTCGCGCATGCTGTATCTGTCTGCGCTGAGCGCATTGCTGGGTTGTGCGACATGGCGTCTGTCCTACTCGCTGGTGGCATTCAATCCTGGTGGTGGCTACCACTACTTCCCGACCTGGGAAGAACTGTTGATTTCTATTGGTTTTGTGGCTATTGAGATTTGTGCATACATCGTACTCATTCGTCTACTGCCGATACTTCCTCCTTTAAAACAAAACGATCAAAATCGTCATGAGGCGAGCAAAGCATGAGCCAGAGAATTACTATTGATCCGGTAACCCGTATTGAGGGTCATTTACGCATCGACTGCGAAATCGAAAATGGCGTGGTATCTAAAGCATGGGCTTCCGGTACCATGTGGCGCGGCATGGAAGAGATCGTGAAAAATCGCGATCCGCGCGATGCCTGGATGATTGTGCAGCGTATTTGTGGTGTTTGCACCACAACTCACGCTATCTCTTCTGTTCGTGCAGCTGAAAGCGCGCTGAATATTGATGTTCCGGTAAACGCACAGTACATCCGTAACATCATTCTGGCCGCGCACACCACGCATGACCATATTGTTCACTTCTATCAGCTGTCTGCGCTGGACTGGGTGGATATCACCTCGGCCCTGAAAGCTGACCCAGCGAAAGCATCTGCCATGCTGAACGGCGTGTCCTCCTGGCACCTGAACAGCGCAGAAGAGTTCACCAAGGTTCAGAACAAGATCAAAGACCTTGTTGCCAGCGGTCAGTTAGGTATTTTTGCCAACGGTTGCTGGGGTCACCCGGCAATGCAGCTGCCGCCGGAAGTGAACCTGATTGCGGTCGCCCACTACCTGCAGGCGCTGGAATGCCAGCGTGATGCCAACCGCGTTGTGGCGCTGTTGGGCGGTAAAACACCGCACATCCAGAACCTGGCGGTAGGTGGGGTTGCTAACCCGATTAACCTCGACGGTCTTGGCGTGCTGAACCTTGAACGCCTGATGTACATCAAGTCTTTCATTGATAAGCTGAGCGACTTCGTTGAGCAGGTTTACAAGGTTGATACCGCGGTTATTGCGGCATTCTATCCTGAGTGGCTGGAGCGTGGTCAGGGTGCGGTTAACTATCTGAGCGCGCCGGAATTCCCGACTGACGGTAAAAACGGCAGCTTCCTGTTCCCGGGGGGTTACATTACTAATGAAGATCTGTCGACCTATCGTCCGATCACCTCTCACTCCGATGAGTATCTTATCAAAGGGATTCAGGAGAGTGCGAAACACGCGTGGTACAAAGACGAAGCGCCGCAGGCTCCGTGGGAAGGCACAACGGTTCCTGATTACACCGGTTGGTCAGATGACGGCAAGTACTCCTGGGTTAAAGCGCCGACCTTCTACGGGAAAACGGTTGAAGTGGGTCCGCTGGCTAACATGCTGTGTAAACTGGCGGCCAAACGCGAGTCTACCCATGCCAAGCTGAATGAAATCATCGCGATTTACACCAAGCTGACCGGTAAAACTATCGAAGTGTCGCAGCTGCACTCTACGCTGGGTCGTATTATTGGCCGTACCGTTCACTGCTGTGAACTGCAGAACGTTCTGCAGGATCAGTACAACGCGCTGATCGTGAACATCGGTAAAGGCGACCACACCACCTTCGTGAAACCGGATATCCCGGCAACGGGCGAATTCAAAGGTGTCGGTTTCCTCGAAGCGCCGCGCGGTATGCTGTCTCACTGGATGGTGATTAAAGATGGCATTATCAGCAACTACCAGGCGGTTGTTCCGTCAACCTGGAACTCTGGCCCACGTAACTTTAATGATGAAGTGGGACCGTATGAGCGCTCGCTGGTAGGAACGCCGATTGCCGATCCAAACAAACCGCTGGAAGTGGTTCGTACCATTCACTCCTTCGACCCTTGTATGTCATGTGCGGTGCATGTGGTGGACGTTGACGGGAACGAAGTGGTCTCAGTTAAGGTTCTGTAATGCGGATATTAGTCTTAGGGGTCGGCAATATTTTGCTGACCGACGAAGCCATCGGGGTGCGTATCGTTGAGGCATTAGAGCAACGGTACATCCTGCCAGACTTTGTTGATGTTCTGGACGGTGGTACGGCTGGGATGGAGCTTCTCGGCGATATGGCGAACAGAGATCATCTAATCATTGCTGACGCCATTGTGTCGAAGAAAAACACGCCAGGAACGATGATGGTTCTGCGGGATGAAGAGATCCCGGCGCTGTTTACCAACAAAATCTCACCGCACCAGCTTGGCCTGGCCGACGTTTTGTCGGCCCTGCGTTTCACTGGCGAGTTTCCGAAAAAGCTGACGTTAGTCGGCGTTATTCCGGAATCGCTGGAGCCGCATATCGGGCTAACGCCAACGGTCGAAGCGATGATTGAACCTGCGCTTGAGCAGGTTCTTGCCGCGCTGCGCGAGTCTGGCGTTGAAGCTATTCCACGGGAGAAGGCACATGTCTGAGGAGTTCTTAGGCTTTCAGACAGCCCCGAAGCAGCAAATTCAGGCCGCGTTTGAAGAGGTTGCCCGGCGTTCGATGCACGATCTTTCTTTCCTGCATCCGAATATGCCGGTATATGTCTCTGATTTTACGCTGTTTGAAGGACAGTGGACGGGGTGTGTTATCACACCCTGGATGCTCAGCGCGCTGATTTTCCCTGGGCCGGATCAGGTCTGGCCGGTGCGTAAAGTCAGCGAAAAAATCGGGTTGCGTCTGCCGTATGGCGAAATGACCTTTACCGTGGGTGAACTGGAGGGTGTATCGCAATACCTCTCCTGTTCGCTGATGTCGCCGCTTTCGCACAGCATGTCTGCGCAAGAAGGTGTGCGCCTGACTGACGATTGCGCACGAATGCTGTTATCGCTGCCGGTAAGCGATCCAAATGCGCCGCAGCTCAACCGCCGCGCGCTGCTGCTGGGTCGTCGGAACTGCGAAAATGCATGAGCTGTCCCTTTGTCAGAGCGCGGTTGAGATTGTTCAACAGCAGGCAGAGCAGCACGGTGTCAAACGTGTAACCGGCGTTTGGCTGGAAATTGGCGCGCTCTCCTGCGTTGAAGAGAGCGCCGTGCGTTTCAGTTTCGACATCGTCTGTCAGGGGACGCTGGCCCAGGGTTGTGAGCTGCATATTGATTACAAACCCGCCCAGGCGTGGTGCTGGGATTGCAGTCAGGTCGTAGAGATCACCCAGCATGATGCGCAGTGTCCTCTCTGTCAGGGCGATCGTCTGCGGGTAGATGCGGGCGATTCACTGAAAGTGAAAAGTATTGAAGTCGAATAACCCATAGTTGCTATGGGGCGGAGTCAGATATGTGTATTGGAGTCCCTGGTCAGGTTCTGGCCGTTGGTGAAGATATTCACCAGCTTGCGCAGGTTGAAGTGTGCGGCATCAAGCGTGATGTCAATATTGCCCTGATATGTGAAGGCGAGCCTGCCGAACTGGTCGGGCAATGGGTGCTGGTGCACGTAGGGTTCGCCATGAGCATCATTGATGAAGATGAAGCTAAATTCACATTGGATGCACTTCGCCGCATGGAGTATGACGTCACCAGCGCTTGATTTTATGCCGGATGGCGGCGCAAACGCCTTATCCGGCCTACGCCAGGGCATCTTTGTAGGCCTGATAAGACGCCCCGGCGTCGCCATCAGGCATTTTCGCCCTGACGCTTATCTTCGGTATGGGTATCGAAGTCGCTGGCATCATGGCGTTCATGAAGCTGCTCATTCAGCGGTCCGTTAGTGCGGTTTACAATACGGCCCCGCTTAACTGCCGGACGCGCCGCAATCTCCTTTGCCCAGCGCTGCACGTGCTTGTAGCTTCCAGCATCAAGGAACTCTGCCGCATCATAGACGTTCCCCAATACCACGTTGCCAAACCACGGCCAGACCGCCATATCGGCAATGGTGTATTCATCTCCGGCGACAAACTGATGCTGTGCTAACTGTTTATCCAACACGTCGAGTAAGCGTTTGGCTTCCATGGTGAAGCGGTTGATCGCGTACTCAATCTTCACTGGCGCATAGTTGTAGAAGTGGCCAAAGCCACCGCCAAGGAACGGGGCAGCACCCTGTAGCCAGAATAACCAGTTCAGCGTTTCAGTACGTTTTGCCAAATCCTGCGGCAAGAAATAACCATATTTTTCCGCCAGATAGAGCAGGATTGCGCCAGATTCGAATACGCGAACCGGTGGGTTTTGCGAGTGATCGCGTAGCGCCGGGATCTTCGAGTTCGGATTCACCTCCACAAAGCCGCTGGAAAACTGATCGCCATCGCCGATGCGGATGATCCAGGCATCGTATTCCGCGCCCTTCACGCCCTGCGCCAGCAGCTCCTCCAGCATAATTGTCACTTTCTGCCCGTTTGGCGTACCCAACGAATAGAGCTGCAGCGGATGCTTGCCTACTGGCAGCGTTTTCTCGTGTGTAGCGCCGGAAACAGGGCGATTGATATTGGCGAATGCGCCGCCGTTCGATTTTTCCCACGTCCAGACTTTCGCGGGCTGATAGGTATTGTCTGACATAGTGACCTGCCTTCTGAGTGGTTGTTTGATGCAGTGTAGCAGCCAGGTAGAACTCAATTTAACAGATTGGGACTTTATGCCGTTTTGTGCTGAAAGGGGAAGATAAATCTAACCCGTTCATTGTACCTGGCCCGTACTCCATGAAGAGGAAATCATTGTTACACGGAAATTGCTACCGTATTCACCATCAAAAATTGGCGGTGAATAAGCAGTAATAATGAAAAAGGGTGTTCCAGGAGTAAGCGGTTATCAGGGCCCGGCGGGTGGGTGGGGCGCGGTAAAAGCCGTCACGGCTTCGCTGTTTTCGCAAAAGGCTGTCGCCCGCGACATTATCGCGATGTTTAAAATGAACCAGGTGAAAGGGTTCGACTGTCCGGGCTGTGCATGGCCGGACCCTGGCCATCGGGCACCGATGGAGCTGTGCGAAAATGGCGTTAAGGCGGTTTCCTGGGAGACAACCAACAAGAAAGCGTCACCAGAATTTTTCAGCCGTCACCCGGTTTCCACACTCTGGCATTACAGCGATTATGAGCTGGAAAACATCGGTCGTTTAACGCAGCCGATGAAATACGATGCCGCGTCAGATACCTGGCAGGCGGTGGATTGGGATATCGCCTTCCAGGAAATCGGCGAGCGTCTGCGCAGTTATGATTCAGCCCAGCAGGTTGAGTTTTACACCTCCGGCAGAACGTCAAATGAGGCAGCGTTCCTGTATCAGCTGTTTGCCCGCGAATATGGCAGCAGCAACTTCCCTGATTGCTCAAACATGTGCCACGGACCGACCAGCGCAGGGTTAACGCCGGCCATTGGCCTTGGAAAAGGAACCGTTGAACTTGAGGACTTTGACCACTGCGATCTGGTGATTTGTATCGGGCATAACCCTGGCACTAACCATCCGCGCATGCTGACCACCTTACGCGACGTTGCCAAACGCGGGGCTAAAATTATCTCCATTAATCCGCTGAACGAAAGGGGGCTTGAGCGCTTTAGCTTCCCGCAAAGTCCGAAAGAGATGTTCACCGGTCAGGCGACGGCGCTGAGCCACGACTACTACCAGGTAAAAATGGGCGGTGACGCCTCGCTGCTCAAAGGCATCATGAAGGCGCTGATCGAAATGGATGAGGCACGGATCTTACTGGATCAACAACCGACGCTCGATCATACGTTTATCGATGATCACACTGCCGGATATGCCGCGTTGTATGATGACTTACGCCAGCGTAGCTGGGCGGAACTGGAACAGGACTCAGGCCTGACGCGCAGTCAGATGGAAGATCTGGCGCACAGCTACAGTAAATCCCGCGCTACGATTGTTTGTTACGGCCTGGGCATCACCCAGCATAAAAACGGCACTGAGAACGTCCAGCAACTGGTAAACCTGCTGCTGCTGAAAGGCAATATAGGTAAGCCTGGGGCGGGGATCTGCCCGTTGCGCGGTCACTCTAACGTGCAGGGCGATCGTTCTGTGGGGATCAACGAAGCGGCGTCCGAAGATTTCCTGCAACGCCTTGAGACGTATTTTTCTATCCGTGTTCCGCGCAAACATGGTCGTTCCAGCGTGGAGAGTATTCGGGCCATCGAGAGGGGCGATGCAAAAGCGCTCATCTGCATGGGTGGCAATCTGGCGGTGGCGATGCCACAGCCGCAGCGTACTTTTGCGGCGATGAAAAATCTGGATCTGCAGGTCCATGTGGCGACCAAACTGAACAGATCGCACCTGCTGCTGGCAAAACATAACTATCTGCTCCCCGCGTTGGGTAGAACCGAGCGCGATCTGCAAGCTACGGGCATTCAGTCTGTGACCGTCGAAGACTCAATGTCGATGGTCCACGCGTCCTGTGGCGCGCTGAAGCCGGCTTCCCGCTGGCTAAAATCCGAGCCCGCGATTGTGGCGGGCATGGCGCGCGCAACGCTGCCGCTTTCGCCGATCAACTGGGAAGCGTTAACCGGGGACTACGCTCTGATCCGTGACGCCATTGAAGCCGTGATCCCCGCATTCCACAACTACAACGCACGTATTGCCGAGCCGGGCGGGTTTCGTATGGATACCCCTGCATCGCGCCGTGAATGGCGAACGGTAAATGGCAAAGCCAACTTTATCGTCAGCCATCAGCGGGCGGTAGAGCGGGAAAATCAGCCTGCTGATGCGCTGGTTCTGGCGACGCTACGTAGCCACGATCAGTACAACACCACGATTTATGGTATGAACGATCGCTATCGCGGCATTACCGGTCGTCGGGATGTGGTGTTTTTAAGCGCCGAAGAAGCGATGAGCCGCGGTCTGAGCCAGGGTGATGTGGTCAACGTTCAGGCGCTGGACGACAACGGTCAGTCCTGCGCGGATCGCATCATGTACGGTTTAACGGTGGTGATTTACAACATGGCGGCGGGCTCAATTGGCGCGTATCTACCTGAAGCCAATGTCCTGCTGTCGCTGGACGCGGTGGACACACAAAGTTTGACTCCGGCGTATAAAAGCGTGCCGGTAATCCTTACCCAGGTGTAGTTCCTGTTGTGAATTTTTCGCCTCTGAGCGCCAGTCGCTGCGTTGAGGTGTATGATGATGTCGACCTCTGTCCGGTTAGTGTCGCAGAGCAGGCAATCAGAGCGAAAAATTCACGCCAACCTGCTCAGGCTGTATTGTTTTGAGGTAAGGTGCATGAGCAAAGGAACGACCAGTCAGGATGCCCCATTCGGGACATTATTGGGCTACGCCCCAGGTGGCGTAGCAATCTACTCTTCAGATTACAGCTCCCTCGACCCACGGGACTACGACGATGATGCGGCATTTCGCAGCTATATCGACGACGAATACATGGGCCACAAATGGCAGTGCGTAGAGTTTGCACGCCGCTTTCTGTTCCTTAACTATGGCGTGGTCTTCACCGATGTAGGCATGGCCTGGGAGATCTTCTCCTTACGCTTCCTGCGTGAAGTGGTGAATGACAATATCCTGCCGTTACAGGCATTTCCCAATGGTTCACCCCGCGCACCGGTAGCAGGCGCGTTGCTTATCTGGCAAAAAGGTGGCGAATTTAAAGATACCGGCCATGTGGCGGTCGTCACCCAGTTGCTGGAAAACAAAATCCGTATTGCCGAACAGAACGTGCTCCATACGCCGCTGCCTCCCGGACAGCAGTGGACCCGCGAGCTGGAGATGGTGGTTGAAAACGGTTGCTACACCCTGCGGGATACCTTTGACGACACCACCATCCTTGGCTGGATGATCCAGACCGAGGATACTCGTTACAGCCTGCCGCAGCCGGAGATCGCTAATGACTCGCTGAAAATTGGCGGCGCGCGACTGGAAGATTACGGGCAGTTTGACGGTAAATGGCTGGATGAACAGGATCCGCTGCAAAAAGCCTACGTGCTGGCGAATGGGCATGTGATTAATCAGGATCCGCATCAGTACTTCACCATTACCGAGAGTGCCGAGCAGGAGCTGATCAAAGCCACCAACGAGTTACACCTGATGTACCTGCACGCGACCGACAAGGTGCTGAAAGACGACAACCTGCTGGCGCTGTTCGATATCCCGAAAATCCTCTGGCCGCGTCTGCGCCTTTCCTGGCAGCGTCGTCGGCATCATATGATTACGGGTCGTATGGATTTCTGTATGGATGAACGCGGACTGAAGGTGTACGAGTACAACGCCGATTCCGCATCCTGCCATACCGAAGCCGGGTTGATACTCGAAAGATGGGCTGAGCGGGGCTACACAGGGCAGGGACACAACCCGGCTGAAGGGTTGATCAACGAACTGGCGGGGGCCTGGAAGCACAGCCGCGCGCGTCCTTTTGTCCACATCATGCAGGACAAGGATATCGAAGAAAACTACCACGCGCAGTTTATGCAGCAGGCGCTGCGTCAGGCCGGGTTTGACAGCAAAATTCTGCGTGGCCTCGATGAGCTACGCTGGGATGACGCCGGTCAACTGATTGACGGTGACGGTCGCCTGGTGAACTGCGTCTGGAAAACCTGGGCGTGGGAAACCGCGATTGAGCAGGTGCGAGAGGTCAGCGAAACGGAGTACGCCGCGGTGCCAATTCGTACCGGGCATACCAATCAGGAAGTACGTTTAATCGACGTGCTGTTGCGCCCGGAAGTGCTGGTGTTCGAACCTCTGTGGACGGTGATCCCTGGCAACAAAGCGATATTGCCGATCCTCTGGCAGCTTTTCCCGCATCACCGCTATCTGCTTGATACCGATTTCACTGTTAATGAAGAGTTGGCGCAAACCGGTTATGCGGTGAAACCTATTGCAGGACGTTGTGGCAGCAACATCGATCTGGTGAGTCATCAGGAAGAGCTACTGGATAAAACCAGCGGTAAGTTTGCCGAGCAGAAGAACATTTATCAGCAGCTTTGGTGTCTGCCGAAGGTTGCCGGTAAATATATTCAGGTTTGTACGTTCACCGTAGGTGGTAACTACGGCGGGACCTGCCTGCGCGGTGATGAGTCGCTAGTGATTAAAAAAGAGAGTGATATCGAGCCGTTGATTGTGGTGCAGAAAGCGTAATCTTTCTGCGTGCTCAGGAATGAGGTGCGAAAAGCCGAAGTATATCTTCGGCTTTTTTTTATTTATAGTTTAATTGATTTCGATTATGTTTTAATAAATGATGTGGTCTATATATATAATTATAGATATTCCCCTTATTAATACTTGCATAATAAAAATACATTTATTCAGTGAATGTATTTAACATTATTTAATTCCTGTTGTTTGTATTAGATAAAGAGCTTCTTGATCTCTATTTTAAATAAATAATACTGATGTATTATTTGGTTGAACAGTGATATTGATCATGTTTTCTATTAGAGAATATATCGGATTACATCGCCACACTAATTATAATCATTAATTGTCATTAACAGTCATTGTTGACTGCCCACAGAAATGACGTTGTATGAAACTCGTTGAGCGATTGGAAAATGCTCCGTCAGGAAATGCAAAATATCGGCAGGAATCGCCGGTCTGAGAGGGATGTATGGGTGACAGTTTTCAGAATGAAGTGCCGACGGCACGCGTTAATATCAAGTTAGATTTACATACCGGAGGCGTTCAGAAAAAGGTTGAATTGCCGTTAAAACTTTTGACCGTGGGTGATTTCAGTAATGGTAGAGAACAACGAACTCTATCAGAACGCGAAAAGGTTGATATTAATAAGAATAATTTCAACGATGTGTTAGCTAAGTTCTCACCAGTCGTTAATCTGAGTGTTAAAAATACGTTAGCTGGTGATGGTAGAAAAGACGATATTAATCTTACCTTTAAAAATATCCACGATTTTGAACCCGAGCAGGTAGCCAGGAATATCCCACAATTACGCGTTCTGTTAGCTATGCGTAACTTACTTCGTGACCTGAAATCTAACTTACTCGATAACGCTGCTTTTCGTCGCGAGCTGGAAACCATCCTTAAGGATCCAGCCCTGAGTCAGGAACTGCGTGATGAACTGGCAACCATGATGCCAGAAGAGATTTAACGCTATACAGGGTTTCCTCCGCTTAATTGGCAGGAATAGTAAAGGATCATAAAAGGAATATGTTGATGTCTGTTCAGGAACATACCTCTTCAGTCGCGGCCACTACGACCAGTGAACGCAGCGTTTATCAATCCCTCTTTGACAAAATTAATCTTTCCCCGGTTTCGGCATTAAAAAATGTTGATGCGTGGCAGAGTGATGAAGCGCTTTCTGATGCCGCTCCGGCTGAACGCGTGACCGCCGCTATTCAGGTTCTGGTCTCATGTCTGGCGGATGCCGCACAGCCAGTAGAGCGCCTGGATAAAACGCTGCTTGATGAACAAATTGCTCGCCTTGATAAGCAGATTAGCGATCAGGTAAATGAAGTCATGCATCATGCTGAGTTTCAGAAGCAAGAATCGCTCTGGCGCGGTTTACATTCGATGATCACCGGCATCGATTTTCGTCGAAATGTCCGGGTAGAAATGATGGATATCAGCAAGGATGCGTTACGTGATGATTTTGACGACGCGCCGGAACTTATCCAGAGCGGGTTATACCGCCATGTTTATATTGAAGAATATGATCAGCCAGGCGGCGAACCCATTGCGGCAATGATTTCAGCATACGAATTTGATAACAGCCCGCAGGATATTGCACTGCTGCGCAATATTTCTGGCGTCTCGGCAGCCTGTCATATGCCGTTTATTGGTGCCGTGGGGCCGAAATTCTTCCTGAAAGAAAATATGGAAGACGTCGCGGCCATAAAAGATATCAATGATTATTTCGAACGTGCTGAATACATCAAGTGGAAAGCATTTCGTGATAGCGATGATTCACGCTACATCGGGCTGACTATGCCGCGTGTGCTGGGTCGCCTGCCGTACGGCCCTGATACGGTGCCGGTACGCAGTTTTAACTATGTTGAAGAAGTTAAGGGGCCGGATCACGAAAAATATCTGTGGACCAGCGCCTCTTTCTCTTTCGCTGTCAACATGGTGAAAAGTTTTATCAAGAATGGCTGGTGCGTCCAGATCCGTGGGCCGCAGGCGGGCGGCGCAGTTAAAGATTTGCCTATCCATTTGTACGATCTGGGTACGGGTAATCAGGTGAAGATTCCATCTGAGGTGATGATTCCGGAAACCCGCGAGTTTGAATTCGCTAACCTCGGCTTTATTCCGCTTTCATATTATAAGAATCGTGATTACGCCTGCTTCTTCTCTGCTAACTCGGCTCAAAAACCTGCGCAGTTTGATACTCCGGAAGCGACGGCTAACAGCCGGATTAACTCACGTCTGCCGTATATCTTCCTGCTTTCTCGCATCGCTCACTACCTGAAAATCTTGCAGCGGGAAAATATTGGCACGACCAAAGATCGCCGTTTGCTTGAGCTTGAACTTAACAACTGGCTGCGCAGTCTGGTAACCGAAATGACCGATCCTGGCGACGACTTGCAGGCATCACACCCGCTGCGTGATGGGCGTGTCGTGGTGGAGGATATTGAGGATAACCCCGGTTTCTTCCGTGTACGCCTGTATGCCATTCCGCATTTCCAGGTTGAAGGTATGGACGTCAGTCTGTCGTTAGTTTCACAAATGCCGAAGTCGAAATCTTAACGACGCAGCGCACAGGAGGTGCGATGAAGATCTATCGTCCGTTATGGAGCGAGGGGGCCTTTCTGGCTCCCCAACAGTTTCAGCAACAGACACGTTGGGATGCTTATGTCGCTGACGTTGTTGCTCACATGTCACTTTCATCACCGTGGGGCGTCATCAGTGCGGAGTTTGATGAAAGTGCGCTAACGGTTTCCCGTTTGAATCCCGTTAATCTGGTGGTGCGCTTTCCTGACGGTACGTTAGTGGATACAGGTATTTCAGATAACCTGCCTCCGGCGTGTGATTTATCGCATCTTACTGGTTACAGCAGCGTTGATATCGTGCTGGCGTTGCCGCTGCTTTCAGCTAATGGCGGCAATCTTTCATCAGGCAACGGCGTTAGCCGTCCGTGTCGCTGGCAGCAGGAATGGCTACCAGTGCAGGATCTCGCAGGCCAGGAACGGACTGATATGGCGGTATTGCGGCATGCTATTACCCTCCGGTATGCCCATGACGATAACAGCGCTTATCTGACCTGTCCGGTAGCTTGCCTTATTCGTAATGCTCAGGGGCAATGGGAGCTGGGACGCGATTTTTTACCACCCTCGCTTTCACTCTCAGCGAGCCCCTCATTAATCAATTCGCTCGGTGATTTAGTACACCGTATCCAGGCGCGTTGCCGTCGCCTGATGGCCTTGCGCCGTGAAAGTAACGAACGAATGGCGGATTTTGCGGTAGCAGACGTTTCATTGTTTTGGCTGCTAAATGCACTTAATAGCTCGGAGCCTGTTCTGAAAGAAATGCTGCAAAATCCGGGCCGTCACCCCGAGCTTTTGTGGCGTGAATTGGCGCGGTTAGCCGGCAGCCTGCTGACCTTTTCATTAGACAATGATGTCAGTGTTGTACCTCCATACCAGCACGCAAATCCGCAGCAGGTATTCCCGCCACTGTTTGCACTGCTGGTGGAACTACTGGAAGCCAGCCTGCCATCTCGCGTTGTCGCGATTGAACTGACGCAGGAGCGACAGTTCTGGTATGGCGCTCTGTCGGATGCCCGACTGCGTGAAGGCGCTGATTTTTATCTGTCCGTTCGTTCGGCTCTTCCAGCGCATGTCCTCCTGACGCAGTTTCCACAGCTGTGTAAAGCAGGGAGTCGGGCTGATGTGTCGGATGTCGTCAATGTGGCACTTAGCGGCATTCCATTAAAACCGCTGACGCATGTACCCGCAGCCATCCCACTACGACTGGAAAATCAATATTTTGCTCTTGAGATTAATCATCCAACCGCCCAGTCCATGCTGGACGCCAGTAATTGCGCTTTCTATGTGCCGGGAACGTTGGGAGAGATTCAACTTGAGCTATTTGCAGTATTAAGGGATTGAAATAAATGAATAAGGATATTGATCAGGTGTTCTGGCCAACCTGGCTTGCTGTAAGCCAATTACGCGATGGGTCGGAAGTCGACGATGGGGCTGCTTTCTATCGCCGGGCCTGCCAATGGATTGATTCTGCACGTGAGGCCTTACGTGACATGGGATACAGCGAACACAGCGTTGAGCACATGCTCTATACGCAATGTGCATTACTGGATGAAAGCGTGTTGAACCGCAACCGCCAGGATAGCGGTTATATCACCTGGCTTGCGACACCTTTACAGGCTCGCTATTTCAACACCACCAATGCCGGGGAAGAACTTTGGGAGCGCATCCGTACCGTACTGCGCGAGCCCGTTCCTGATACCGCCGTATTAACCTGCTTTTATCGCGCAATCACGCTCGGTTTTGTTGGGCGTTATCGTGAGCAAGGAGACGAGCGTCGTGAAGATGTTCTTGAAGCGCTGACGACTCAGGCAATGCCTTTTAAGTTAAAGCACGATGCGCCAGTCATCATGCGGGCTTCCGGATTCTCTGGCGGTAAGCGCCGCTGGTGGCTGGCATGGCTTGTCGGCGCACTGGCGTTGGGTGCTTTATGGCTCACATTTTCTCATGTCTTACAAGGGCAGATTGCTCAGCTTATCGGGCAGGGTTAAGACATGGCTCAGTTGCGAGGGAGCGTGAACTATGTACTGGCGACCGTGCTGGCTTTATTGCTGGTCTGGGGATTCAGTCCGTTAAGTATGGGTGTTCGCAGTGGTCTTACCGTCTTTATTTTACTGCTTTCCATTCCAGGGATCGTTTATGGCTGGCGTCAATATGGTCGGTTGACGTCTGCTCATTCTGCTCATGACGTTCCGCTCCCTCCAGAGAGTTTCAGTGGACCTGTTGTGCTGGTATGTGGCGATACTGCCCCCTTGTTTGCCGGACGCGGCGATTCCTGCGAGAGTTCACAGGGCTGGTATTTATCTGTTCAATCCCCAGAGCATTACAGTGCTCTGGTTCGTCAGATAGCTGTGCAGCGTCCGGGGCTTCTTATGCGCGTTTCCGTGATGCTGGCATTGATCCCGGAACGGCATAATGATGAAGACGCGCTTAAGCACATACTGCTCAGTTGGCGGCGGGTGGTGACCCAGAGTCGGCGTTGGTTATCAGGTATACCGCCGTTTTGGCTGTGTTGTTGGCTGAATTCTCCTCAGTGCAATGAGACTGTGCGTTGGTTTATTCGCACCCCTCAGGATACTGAAGTGCAGTCGGCTACAGGATTAGATGATTTTGTTCCTTTCTCATCGCAAGAGCACTCGGCTCGCCATTCTCATCTTACACATGCAGTGTGGTTAGATACTTTACTGGGTTGGCTGAAGAAGGTACAAGGCGACGCCGAGCGCCACGCTCCGCCTCTTTTTTCTGCTTTACGGGTTGTGTGTTTCACCTCATTAGCGGCCTGTGAAAATAACCTGTGGCAGCGGCATATCACAGCGCAAACAACACTTTCCCCTGCGACGTCAGCAGTTTCCGAGCTGCTGCCTTTTCCTGATTTAGCACTGCCTTTTTTATCCCGCCGCCGGGCGCTGACAGCATTTCAACGAACGGTGGGTATAAGTGGTCTGCTATGCGGTATTTTTGTCGGACTGGCGATGGCATGCAGCTTTATCAATAACCAGCATCTCATCAGGATTACAAACGATCATCTGACGCTATACCGCCATCTTAGCGGCAATCCTATCGAGCCAAAGATTCAGGCTCAGGATCAACTTCGTCGGGATGCGCAGCGGCTTGATCGCTGGTATCAGCGCGGCGAACCCCTTTCTCTTTCAATGGGATTGTACCAGGGGATGAGATTGATCCCACCTTTGCAGGCCGCAATCAGCGACTGGTTGCCACCTGAAAAACCAAAAGCGACCTCCCCGCAAACCGTGCGTCTTGACAGCATGTCGCTGTTTGATACGGGCAAATGGGCGCTAAAAGCGGGTTCAACAAAAGTACTCATTCGAGCTTTGGTCAATATCAAAGCCAGGCCCGGTTGGCTGATAGTCATCGCCGGGCATACCGATGATGTGGGTGACGATAAATCTAATCAGCAGCTCTCTCTCAAACGTGCGGAATCTGTTCGCGACTGGATGCGTGATACCGGTGACGTCGCAGAGAGTTGCTTTGCCGTTCAGGGTTACGGTGAATCACATCCCTACAAAACCAACGATACGCTGGAGGGTCGGGCTGCCAACCGCCGTGTAGAGATCAGTCTGGTTCCGCAGGTTGATGCCTGTCGGGTGCCGGGCATGAGGGAACCGTCACCGCAAGATGGTGACGCATTAGCGAAGTAAAAATGGAGAAAGAGTTATGGCAATTCCAGTCTACCTTTGGCTGAAAGATGACGGCGGTGCGGATATTAAAGGCTCTGTTGACGTGAAAGACCGTGTGGGCAGTATCGAAGTAGTGGCTCAGGAACATAACCTGTACATCCCTACCGATAACAACACCGGTAAGTTGACCGGGACGCGCATCCATACCCCATTCCTTTTCACTAAGGAAATCGATGCCTCCAGCCCGTATCTGTACAAGGCTGTAACGACCGGTCAGACCCTGCGCCAGGCAGAGTTCAAATGGTATCGCATTAATGATGCGGGTCAGGAAGTGGAATACTTCAACACCACTCTGCACAACGTGAAAGTGGTGAAAGTAAATCCTGTGATGTACGACATCAAGGATCCGGCTAAAGAGAAGCACAACCACCTGGAGCAGATTGAACTGCGCTACGAGAAGATCGTCTGGACGTATAAGGATGGCAACATTATCCATTCTGACGCCTGGAACGAGCGTACCACCGCGTAATGCACTAACGGATGAGGATTTCCTCATCCGTTTTTTTATGCCCTCTGCTGAGCGTCCGGAGTGGGGGGTTAAGCAGAGAGTATCAACGTCACTTATTACCTTATGGGCATTGGATTACGGCCACGGGCGGTAGCGTGCCTGAATACAGGGAGTCAGGAACCAAATGGAACACCAGTCAGCAGTGTTATTACGTCGTCTCAATCCCTACTGTGCTCAGGCGCTTGAAGCGGCTGCATCGTTATGCCAGACGCGCGCGCATGCAGAAATCACGCCTGAACACTGGTTACTGAAGTTGCTTGAGCAGGGGGAGGGCGATATTACCGTCATCGCTCGTCGCTATGAATGGGATATCGACAATCTCTGGCAGTCGCTGCTGGCGCATCTGGATGTTCAGCCTCGTTCCGTGAAAAGCCGCCCACAGTTGTCTGATGCGCTTCTTTCTTTAATGCAACAAGCATGGCTATGCGCCGCAACGGATGAAAATTCTCAAATTCGGGGTGTGCACTTGCTGATGGCGCTGGTAGGCAAGCCGTCATTGCTGAAGTGCGACGGGCTGTGGCCTCTCCTTAGCGCCGGACATACTCAACTGGAACGACTCCTGCCGCTATTAAATGTCCAGTCGGATGAGCGGCCCGAAAGACAGCAGGAGGCCGCTCTGGCGCAGGTTTCTCCTGATGATGAACCGCATCCTGGCCTGGCTCAGTCGATGTTGTCGCCAGCATTACAAGGGGTGCTCGATAAATTTACGCAGGACGTTACCGCAAAAGCGCGTGCCGGCAATATCGACCCGGTATTTGGTCGCGATAATGAAATTCGTCAAATGGTGGATGTGCTGTCCCGTCGGCGAAAAAACAATCCCATTCTGGTTGGGGAACCCGGCGTCGGCAAGACCGCTCTGGTGGAGGGGCTGGCGCTGCGTATTGCGGAAGGTAACGTGCCGGATAGCCTGAAAGCGGTGACACTACGCACGCTGGATCTTGGGCTGCTTCAAGCGGGGGCTGGAGTGAAAGGTGAGTTTGAGCAGCGGTTGAAAAATATCATTGATGCCGTTCAACAATCACCAATACCGATTTTGCTCTTTATCGATGAAGCACACACCATCATTGGGGCCGGTAATCAGGCGGGAGGCGCAGACGCAGCCAACCTGCTAAAACCCGCTCTGGCCAGAGGAGAATTACGAACCATTGCGGCGACCACATGGAGCGAATATAAACAGTATTTTGAGCGTGATGCTGCGCTGGAGCGGCGTTTTCAGATGGTGAAAGTGGATGAGCCGGATGATGACACTGCCTGTTTAATGCTGCGCGGTCTGAAATCACGCTATGCGGAACACCATGGCGTTCACATCACCGACGACGCGGTTAAAACCGCCGTTACGCTCTCTCGCCGCTACCTTGCCGGGCGGCAATTACCCGACAAAGCCGTCGACCTGCTGGACACCGCAGGTGCAAGAGTGCGGATGAGCCTTGATACCGTTCCGGAACCACTGACGCGTTTGAGGTCGGAGATCACCGCGCTTGAAATTGAAAAGCAGGCGTTGCTTGCCGATCTCGCGCTAGGAAATGGTCAGCATGGTGAAAGGCTGGCGAGCATTGAACAGCATGAAAATCGTCTGCTTGTCGAGTTAGATGAACGCGAAACCCAGTACGGTCAGGAATTAGCGCTCACTGAGCAACTGCTGGCCAGCCGCCGTGATATTTCCCGTCAGGCGGAGACGGTTGAATTGCAGCAGCAGCTTAGTGTGCTTCAGCAGGGTCATCCTTTACTGTTTCCGGATGTAGACGCGCGCACTGTCGCAACGGTGATTGCCGACTGGACCGGTATACCGTTGTCTTCACTAATGAAGGACTCCCAGGCAGACTTGCTGACGCTTGAAACTCAGATGGGAAAACGCGTTGTCGGGCAGGATTATGCGCTTAATGCCATCGTGCAACGACTGCGCGCATCAAAAACGGGTCTTACGCCGGAAAACGGCCCGCAGGGTGTGTTTCTGCTTACCGGACCAAGCGGTACCGGGAAAACGGAGACGGCGCTGGCGCTGGCCGAGATTCTGTTTGGCGGTGAAAAATCGCTGATCACCATTAATCTGTCTGAATATCAGGAGCCGCACACCGTGAGCCAGCTCAAGGGCTCGCCTCCGGGATACGTGGGTTATGGTCAGGGAGGGATCCTGACCGAAGCCGTGCGAAAGCGCCCCTATAGCGTGGTACTGCTGGATGAAGTCGAAAAAGCGCATCGCGACGTCATGAACCTGTTTTATCAGGTATTTGACCGTGGCTTCATGCGTGACGGCGAAGGTCGTGAAATTGATTTTCGCAATACCGTTATTTTGATGACCTCCAATCTTGGTGGTGATTCCGTAATGCAGCTGCTGGAAGAACAGCCAGAAGCGACAGAGTCCGATCTGCATGAATTGCTGCGTCCACTTTTACGCGAACATTTCCAGCCGGCGCTGCTGGCACGCTTCCAGACCATCATCTATCACCCGCTCAGTGAACCAGCGCTACGCACAATTGTTCAGATGAAGCTGGAGCAGGTCAGCCAGCGTCTATTACGCCACTACGGCATCACCACGACGATATCCGATAGCCTTTCTGACGCCCTGACAGCCGCTTGCCTGCTACCGGATACGGGGGCGAGGAATATCGACAGTCTGCTGAACCAACAAATCTTGCCAGTGCTCAGTCAGCAGTTGTTAACATATCTTTCCCGGCAGCAAAAACCTCTGCAACTTACTTTAAGTTGGCGTGATGAAGAGGGAATTGAACTGATATTTGATAGCAAGTGAAAAATAAAACCCAGTGAAAAGACTAGCGCTGGGTTTTATTTTGTATCGGGATATGCGTTGCGCTAAAGGACTAAATATGGATGGTGCTAAAGATCTTGCAAAAGATATGCTCGAAGCTATTAATGTTGATGATTCTGGATTTATTGCTGCTTTGGTAAAAGGGCTTATATCATTTCCTGTTAGTATGGGGTATTTGGCCTATGATTTTATGGACACAGAACATCGCAGAGCGAATCAAGATGACAAATACAGGTTTGCCAGACTTATTAATAAGGTGGGATTTAATAAGGATCTGGTAGGTCAGGTTGTTGGAGTTTTTATTGATGATTTTTCTTCTCGACTGGATGTTGCTTTAATGGCAGAAAAAATAGCTGGAAATAGTGTTGGAAGGATGATTTTCTCAGAGCTAACTGGCGTTAAAATTGGGGCTGTTATTTCTAATCGGCTAGTCACGGCATTTTTTTCAGGTGCTGCTATAGGCTCGCTTCTTACGCTGGGAGCGGAAGTATCCAGAGCAATCTATACATCTCGCTATCTGGCTGCAAGGAGTCCAGGTCATTATCAAAAATTGAAGGATATGGGGGACCTGGATCTGCTTTATTTTCTGATAGAAGATCTTGTTTCACCTTTTGAAAAAGCAATTGAATTTCACAATGCAAATTTAGTTTTTTTTAATGAGGTTTGCCAATGTTTTCTGGACGGCTTGGGAAGTTTAGAGAAATAGCCAGATATTTAATGTATTATTTTTCATATCTGGCTGGTAATATCTTATGTATGTTTGGTATTGCCTTTTCTATTTGGTTCTTCTTTATTTCTGACGATGGATTTAGATATTTATGGGGCGCGGGAGGTTTTTTATTGATTGTTTTTGGGTATTTTATGATGAAATTTGGCTGGCCTCACGTACGTAGTAATTGGGATGATTATCTGTGATTTTTATTTAATGGAAAACTGTTTTATTCAGTTTTTATTATGGTTTATAAACGCGTAATTATAGTTTATTAAACGGAGTTAACGCTATGAATATGGAAATAGCATCAGGGCCCACGCTTAACCGCTACAGTTTATCGGTTTCTTCATGCCCGCATGAACTGGATGTGGAACGTTTTGAGGGGCTGGAGCAGTTAAGCGTCCGTTACCATTATTCAGTCCGTTTTACCTGCAGCGCTTCAGAGCTGACTGCCGGTATGTTCCTGAACCAGCCGGCTTTGCTGACCATGAAAGGCGGGGAATTACTGCATGCCCTGCCCGTGAAATTCGTCCACGGCGTGGTGACCCATTTCCGGCGTCTGACGGGGTCTCGCGACCAGGTCAGCCATGAAATCATCATTGAGCCTTATTTCTCCCTGCTGGATAAACAGTTCCGCACGCACCGTTTCTTCATAAACAAATCGGTCCCGGAAGTGGTGAGTGAAATCCTGCAGGAGCACGCCCTGCATGGCTGGGAGTATGAATTCACGCTGACACAGAGTTATCCGAAGCGTGAACAGATAAATCAGTATCAGGAGAGCGACCTGGCGTTTATTGAGCGTCTGCTGGCGGAAGTGGGGATATTTTACTTCTTCACGCTGCAGCCGGACACCCGGACGGAAGTGGTGCATTTTGCAGACCAGCAGAGCGCCTATGAGTTTGATAAACGGCTGGCGCTGAACAGCCCGTCAGGAATGAGCGACAGCGGGGCGGACTCCGTCTGGGGACTGAACATTCTGCACCAGGTGGCACCGGCGGGAGTGACGACAAAAGACTATAACCACCGCGAAGCGCAGAAAGTGCTGCAGTCGGCGAGGGCGGATATCACCGGCGGCGAAGGCGAGGAAATGCGCTATGGCGAGGTGTATCACTACAAACCGCGCCATCTTGAAACCGGGGATGCATTCGATCCGGCGGCGGAAACCGGGAACTTCTGGGCGCGACTGGACCACGAGCGTTTTCTGGCGGAGCAGACGCTGATAACGGGTTTCAGCACGGATGCGGGGTTACGTCCGGGACAGGTGTTGACGATAACCGACAACAGCGTGCCGTCGACGCTGCCGGGCGTGCTGCAG
>NZ_SZWX01000016.1:0-24527 GCF_005280975.1 Citrobacter sp. wls716 | reverse complement strand
CTGCTCTACCGACTGAGCTATCCGGGCAACGGGGCGCATTAAACCGTATTCACGTCGGTCAGTCAATTAAATTTCGGGGAAAACCGTTCAACCGCTTAATATTGCGGCAATCTACGCATTTGTGCCTGAAGATTGAACAAAATAGGGAGGTGCCCCAGTCTCGCGCTCTCCAATAAGCATTGTGCGCTTAGGTCAGCGCCCCGCCCATACGACACTGAGCAAAACGCAGGATATCTTCGGCCAGACGATGTGCTGTTTCTACATCAGCATGGCTGCGATTAACCAGCATGCGACTCAGGCAGCCCTCCAGCACCAGTTCCATCTGTTTGGCGACCATTGCCGGGTCATCAACTTCCAGCGTCGTCAGCAGCTCATGGGTGAAGTCATGTGCAGCCTTTTTCTGTTGATCGGCCAACTGATGGACAGGATGGCCTGGATCGGGGTAAAACGTGCAGGCAGCGATGAACAGGCAGCCTGGATAGCGATTATTACTCACGCATTCGGACAGCGCGTTATAGCGTGCCAGTAGTTTCTGCTCAGCGCTCAGCGTGTCATCCAGCAAAAGCTGACGCCGCCAGATATCCACCCGTTGACTGAGGTAACGCAAGGCATCGTACAGAATGGCCTCTTTATCAGGCCAGAAGCGTTGCAGTTCATCAAGTGGATAATTGACATGCTCTGCCACCATTTCCAGTGTGGTATTGGCTATCCCTTGAACCTCAAGTAATTTCAGGGCTTCTCCCAGGACATCTTCACGTTGCACGGTATTCTCCTCCGTATTTCCTGTTGCAAGTGTCGCTCACGGTTGGCGATCGCGCAAATGTGCGCTGAAGGTCGCGGCATCCATAAAACCCGTTACCCGGGCCTCCGGATGCTCTTTTCCCTCGGCATCAAAGAACAAGATAGTCGGCAAACCTAAAACCTGTAGGTGTTTCAGCAGAGCGACATCCTGGGCATTGTTTGCTGTCACATCAGCTTGCAACAGCACCGTGTTGCCTAGCGCTTGCTGAACCTGCGGATTACTGAACGTGTACTTTTCAAATTCCTTACAGGCTACACACCAGTCGGCATACAGATCCAGCATGACTGGCCTGCCTTTAGCTTGCTCCAGCGCTTGATTTAACGCATCTACCGATGCCACCGGCGTGAAGTTAAGGTGTGCCTGGGTTTGAGTATGCGGCGCGCCGAACGCCCAGTCTTGCAGTGGACGCACGCATACCAGTGCTGCGGCTAACAGGACAATCTGCACGATACGCATCCCGGCGTGCTTTGCCTGCAGGCTGGTGATGAACGCCCAGCCAAAGAACGCGACGCCTAACAGTGACCATAAGCGAATGCCCCATTCGTCGCCAATAATGCGTTCGAGTAAAAAGACGGGAAGCGCAAGGATGACGAAACCAAAAGCGGTTTTGACATGTTCCATCCATGGGCCACTTTTAGGCAGCAGGCGGTTACCAAATACGGTAATCAGCATCAGGGGTAATCCCATCCCCAGTGCGTACAGATACAGCGTGCCGCCTCCCAGCCACATGTTCCCGCTCTGAGCGATATACAGCAAAATCGCGCTTAGCGGGGCTGTGGTGCAAGGGGAACAGATGAGGCCGGCAATCGCCCCCATCGCAAAGACGCTACCAGGAGAGCCGCCTTGCTGGCGGTTACTCATCAATGTGAGACGCGTCTGCAGCGATGAAGGGAGCTGCAGCGTGAACAGGCCAAACATCGACAGAGCCAGCAGCGTAAAGACAATGGCAAGCCCAATCAATACATAGGGATGCTGTAGCGCGGCCTGAAACTGTAGCCCGGCAGCCGCAACGACCAGACCCAGCGCGGTATAGGTGAGCGCCATTCCCTGTATGTAGATAAAGGTCAGCAGCAGAGCCCGCCCGGTTGATAAGCGTTGTTTACCGCCGAGTACGATCCCGGAAATCAGTGGATACATCGGCAATACACAGGGGGTAAAGGCAATGCCAATCCCGATCAGCAATGCCCACAGTGCGGAAAAGGGGAGTTGGGCGGCTGGCTGTGATTGTTTTTCCGGGGCGACTGTATCAGGCGTTGGTGTAGGCGTCGCATCTGTACGAGCCATGACTTCACTGAGTGGAACGGTTTTGGTTTCCGGCGGATAGCAAAATCCGGCATCGGCACAGCCCTGGTAAGTAACGGTCAGCGTTGCACCAGATGCGGCCTGATTGATCGTTACCGGAACGTTCAACTGCTTACGGTAAATTTCACTTTTGCCGTAAAACTCATCTTCATGCCAGACGCCTGGCGGTAGCTTTACCTCGGCAATATCAGCCTGAGACGGTGTAATGCTTATCTGTTTGCGGTACAGGTAGTAGCCGTCTTTTACCTGCCATGAGAAGTTCAGGTCATGTTGGTTTTGCTGAAAATCAAAAATAAATGCCCGGTCGGCAGGGACAAACTGCGAGCGGCCAGGCGAATCAAATAATCCGGCAAAAGTGGATGTGCTGCATAGCAGCAGGATCAGCGTAAGGATGCGTTGAGCCATGAGCGGTAATCAAAGTCTCCGTGAGTGACGGGTAAAACCAGAAGTTCAGGGGTTTGATATGGATGATGAGACTTCAGGCAATCGAGAAGCGCTTGCTGGTGCGTGACGGTAGTTTTTAAAATCATCTGGACTTCATATTCCTGCTCCAGCTTACCCTCCCAATAATAGAGAGACGTTGCACCGGGCAGCAGCGTCACGCAGGCGGCCAGTTTTTCTGCCAGTACTTTTGCAGCCAGATCCTGGGCGGTTGCTTCATCCGGGGCGGTACAGAGCACCACAACGGTATCGGGGATGGAGATATCCTGACTCTTAACATCAAGCATAAACACCTCGAAAGAACAGAGTAACCAGCAAGAGAACGGTAACTATACAACGGACGAGGGAAGGATGTTAGTTAAAGCGAGGCGGGGAGGTACTGCGGGATGCCTAAGCACCCCGCAGGTAAAACTTACAGCATGAAGCTACCCAGCAAGAAGCCGAAGCAGACAGCCAGAACCACACCCAGAGTACCCGGGATGAAGAACGGATGGTTAAAGACGAATTTACCGATACGGGTAGTACCGGTGTCATCCATCTGAACCGCCGCAACCAGAGTTGGGTAGGTAGGCAGAATGAACAGGCCAGAAACCGCAGCGAAAGACGCTACAGCGGTCAGTGGAGAAACGTTCAGTGCCAGAGCCATCGGCATCAGTGCTTTAGCCGTTGCAGCCTGAGAATACAGCAGAGCAGAAGCAAAGAAGAAGATGACAGCCAGCAGCCACGGATGACCCTGAATTACGCTACCTGCAGTATCTTTGATCCAGTCAATGTTGTGAGATACGAAGGTATCACCCAGCCATGCAACACCCAGGATACAAATACAGGCGCTCATACCGGCTTTGAAGGTGCTGGAGTTCAGGATGGAGTCAGTTTCAACGCGGCAGATGATTGTCGTCAGCGTCGCGATGCTCAACATGATGATCAGAATGGCGTTGGTGGTGTTCATCAGCGGTTTAGCGACCAGGCCAAGGCTTGGGCTGTTGACGATGGCGTAAACGACAACACAAACTACGCCCAGCAGGAACAACCAAACGGAGGTTTTCGCGCCAGCTTTGATTTCAACTTGTCTTTCACCGCGCAGTTCAACCAGACCTTCTTCCAGACGCTTACGATAAATCGGGTCGTCAGACAGTTTGGAGTTGAACAGTGCGGTGACCAGGAAGGACATCACCAGAACGGCCAGCAGGGTAGACGGAATGACCACTGACAGCAGGTGAATGTAGCTGATACCATGACCTTCCATGACGGAAGACATGTAAACCACGGCCGCTGAGATAGGTGATGCGGTAATCGCAATCTGTGCAGAAACCACTGCGGTAGAAAGCGGACGGCAAGGTTTGATCCCTTGCTCCTTCGCGACTTCAGCGATAACTGGCAGCGTTGCCAGAGAGATGTTGCCGGTACCGGCAAAGATAGTCAGGAAATAGGTCACGATCGGTGCAAGGATTGTGATGTATTTCGGGTTCTTACGCAGCAGTTTTTCAGTTTGATGGACCAGATAGTCCAGACCACCGGCAATCTGCATGGCGGAGATAGCAGCGATAACCGCCATGATAATGGAAATAACATCGAACGGAATATTACCCGGTTTTACGCCAATAGCGGCGAGAACCAGAACACCCAGCCCACCTGCAAATCCAATACCGATACCCCCAAGTCTGGCACCCAAAAAGATTGCCAGCAAAACGATGATAAGTTCTAAAACTATCATATTAGCCTTCCTTGTTGTTTAACAAGTTGATATTAAATTGTTGTTTTTAAGTAACTTGGTGCAAGAAAAAAGGCACGTCATCATGACGTGCCCTCTCTGGTACTACCCTACACGATTACTGTTCGCTTTCATCAGTATAACGTTTTGCTTTATAAGCCGGGTGCATCAGGTTCTGTGCAGAGAAGATATCGTCCAGTTCTGCCTCGGTCAACAGACCGCGCTCCAGGACAACTTCACGCACGCTCTTACCGGTTTCGGCACAAATTTTACCGACGATATCGCCGTTGTGGTGACCGATGAACGGGTTGAGGTAGGTGACGATACCGATGGAGTTATAAACGAATGCTTCACACACTTCTTTGTTAGCAGTGATGCCGCTAACGCATTTTTCCAGCAGGTTGTAGCAAGCATTGCTCAGAATGTGGATAGATTCGAACATTGCCTGGCCGATAACAGGTTCCATTACGTTCAGCTGCAGCTGACCTGCTTCAGATGCCATGGTAACAGTGACGTCGTTACCGATGACTTTAAAGCACACTTGGTTTACAACTTCTGGAACAACCGGGTTCACTTTTGCTGGCATGATGGAAGAGCCCGCCTGCAGTTCCGGCAGGTTGATCTCATTCAGGCCGGCACGTGGGCCAGAGGAGAGCAAACGCAGGTCGTTACAGATTTTGGACATTTTCACAGCCAGACGTTTCAGTGCACCGTGCACCATAACGTATGCGCCACAGTCGGAGGTGGCTTCAATCAGGTCTTCTGCAGGAACGCAGGCGAAACCGGTCACTTCAGCCAGTTTTTGCACTGCCAGCGGAGAGTACTCTTTCGGTGTGTTCAGACCCGTACCGATTGCAGTTGCGCCGAGGTTAACCTCCAACAGCAGCTCAGCGGTACGGCCAATGTTTTTCACTTCTTCTTTCAACAGTACGCTGAAAGCACGGAATTCCTGACCGAGGGTCATCGGTACAGCATCCTGCAGCTGGGTACGACCCATTTTCAGGATGTCCTGGAATTCAACAGCTTTTTGCTCGAAGCCTTCACGCAGCTGGTTCAGAGCATCAATCAGTTTGATGATGGATGCGTAAACAGCGATACGGAAACCGGTCGGGTAAGCGTCGTTGGTAGACTGACATTTGTTGACGTGGTCGTTCGGGTTCAGGTACTGATATTCACCTTTCTGGTGACCCATCAGTTCCAGACCGATATTGGCCAGCACTTCGTTGGTGTTCATGTTGACGGAGGTACCCGCACCACCCTGGTAAACATCTACCGGGAACTGATCCATGCATTTTCCGTTATTCAGGACTTCATCACACGCCGCGATGATGGCATTTGCCACGCTCTTAGGAATAGTTTGCAGCTCTTTGTTGGCCAGTGCCGCTGCCTTTTTAACCATTACCATGCCGCGAACAAATTCAGGAATGTCACTGATTTTGTTGTTGCTAATGTAGAAGTTTTCAATCGCTCTCAGAGTGTGGACACCATAGTAAGCGTCCGCTGGAACTTCCCTGGTACCCAACAAGTCTTCTTCGATACGAATGTTGTTTAACATGTGAACCTTCTTTTTCAAGCTGCCAATGATTTGACTAAACACACAGGATATATGTGATTTCGATTGTTTCCCGACCGACGATTATCCCCTGCATCGGTCTGATACCCGAGATCATATGCTGGTTCAGGATTTCTACCGTAATCTGGATCACTTAAAGCGTGGAATTTACCCCTTATTTATTATTCTGTGAAATAGATCACCCCTTTAGGATTAACACCAAATATTAGTGTACAAGCAGCTTGAAATTTTGCTAATCACCCCAATATTAGAGTGATGCAAGTCACACAATTTTCGAGCAGTTGTTGGTGAAAACGGCTGTTTTCAACAGGAGAACCCTTTGCGCTGGATACCATTACTTGCCATTTTTCTCTACGTTTACATAGAGATATCTATTTTTATCCAGGTTGCCCATGTGCTGGGTGTCCTGATGACCCTGATTTTGGTTATTTTTACCTCGGTTATCGGTATGTCTCTGGTTCGTAACCAGGGGTTTAAGAACTTTTTACTGATGCAACAGAAAATGGCGGCAGGTGAAAGTCCGGCTGCAGAAATGATCAAGAGCGTGTCGCTGATTATCGCCGGCTTGCTGTTGGTGTTGCCTGGTTTCTTCACCGATTTCCTCGGTCTTCTTCTTTTATTACCTCCGGTGCAGAAACATTTGACCATGAAGTTGCTGCCACATTTGCGTTTTTCGCGTATGCCAGGTGGTGGATTTAGTGCCGGAACCGGTGGCGGTGAGACCTTCGACGGTGAATTTCAGCGTAAAGACGATGAGCGCAACCGTCTTGATCATAAAGACGACGATCGTCGCGACTGACCCTGCAGGCCCGGTAAGTGCTACCGGGCTTTCTTATTGCTTATTTGGCCTCAGCCATTTTCCGGCTCGGTAAAAACAGCCACAGCCCTGCCAGCATAATCAGCGCATACAGGCTCTTCCAGCCTACCATCGCCAACAGCAGCAGACACAGCAGACCGCCAATAACCGCCAGCGCGCGGTATTGTCCTTTCAGTAATCGACATCCCGCCAGCATGCACAGCAGATAAATCATAATAAAGATGCCGTTAGCGTAGATGATTAACGCGTCGAGATTGATTTGCAGCATATAGATGCACAATGTACTGACGACGCAGCAGCCCAATACGGCGTTTAGCGCATTGCCCGGAAGATGGCGAGGGGATAGACGAGCCAGACAGCTCTCAGGTTTATATTGTGCTTGCGACCACACCAGACGGGCGAAACTTTGGATATAAATGTTCAGGCTGGCAAAGCAGGCCAGATAACCAATGATGCAGGCAACCCACAGGGCGTGAACGCCAAACAGTTGAACGACGATTTCAGGCAGCGATGCCGCCGCCGCCATCTGCTCTCCGTACGCACCAAAATGAAGTACAACGACGGTACATGCCCAGTACACGGAACCGGCCAGTAGCAGACCTATCATCAGCGCGCGCGGGAAATCCCGCTCCGGATTTTTGAATTCAGAGGCCAGGTGTGCGAACGCTTCAAGGCCAACAAAGCACCAGAACATCACCGACAGCGCGGCAAAAAGCCCGGGAAACTCAATTTTGTCAATGGCAGGAAAGGGGATCTCACTCGGTTTCAACTCGCCAGCCCACCAGATGGCGACAATCAGCGCGACGATCAGTCCGGCAATCACCGTTTGCAGGTTTGCGCTGGAGCTGGCACCCCGCGAACCGATGTACCAGACCAATACCAGCGTGCCGAGCTCTGCTAACAGAAGCTGCCAACCATGCCAGCCAAACATTGCCTGGCCGAATCCGGCGGCAATGTGCAACGCCGCAGGTAACCCCACTGGAATTACCGATAAAAAAAGCCACCCGGTAACGCGCTCAAGCCGTGAGCCAAAGGCCATGCCGACAAAATGCGCCACGCCGCCTGCGCTGGGAAAATGGCGACCGAGTACGGCAAAGACAATCGCCACCGGAAAGACTAAAACGATCAGCACCGGCCATGCCCACAGGCTGTTGTTGCCAGCAACCAGCGCGGCAAGTGCGGGGACGGCGAAAACGCCTGTACCTAACAATGATGTCGACAACAGGCCAACGCCTTGAGCCAGTCCCAGCTCTTGTTTTAATCCGCTCATAAGTTGTTATCCGGTTATGCCCATGTACCGGGCTACAGCGCAGATTTTCGATGGTATCACAATCGGATTTGCTTATGACGACGTAGCTGAAATCGTTATGAAATGTGAGGCGTGTCGGTGTTTTGACGGGATTTTCTGCTGATAAAAATTTTTTTTCGCTTGCCCCCTTGAAGGCACAAAAGCCCATCCCCATCTCTCTGGTCACTAGCCGGGATACCGTTTACGGGCCGGCGTCACCCATAACTGATAAAGACTTTCTCAAAGGAGAGCTATCAATGAGTATTCGTCCGTTACATGATCGTGTGATCGTCAAACGTAAAGAAGTTGAATCCAAATCTGCTGGTGGCATCGTACTGACCGGTTCCGCTGCAGGTAAATCAACTCGTGGCGAAATCATCGCTGTCGGTAAGGGTCGCATCCTGGACAACGGTTCTGTACAGCCGCTGGACGTGAAAGTCGGCGATATCGTCATTTTCAACGATGGCTACGGTGTTAAATCTGAGAAGATCGACAATGAAGAAGTGTTGATCATGTCCGAAAGCGACATCCTGGCAATCGTTGAAGCCTAATCCGCGAACGACACTGAACATACGAATTTAAGGGAAAGAGAAAATGGCAGCTAAAGACGTAAAATTCGGTAACGACGCTCGTGTGAAAATGCTGCGCGGCGTGAATGTACTGGCAGATGCAGTGAAAGTTACCCTCGGTCCAAAAGGCCGTAACGTAGTTCTGGATAAATCTTTCGGTGCACCGACCATCACTAAAGATGGTGTTTCCGTAGCACGTGAAATCGAACTGGAAGACAAGTTCGAAAACATGGGTGCGCAGATGGTGAAAGAAGTTGCCTCTAAAGCGAACGACGCTGCAGGCGACGGTACCACCACCGCAACCGTACTGGCTCAGTCCATCATCACTGAAGGCCTGAAAGCTGTTGCTGCGGGCATGAACCCGATGGATCTGAAACGTGGTATCGACAAAGCTGTCGCTGCTGCCGTTGAAGAACTGAAAGCACTGTCCGTACCGTGCTCCGACTCTAAAGCTATTGCTCAGGTTGGTACTATCTCCGCTAACTCCGACGAAACTGTAGGTAAACTGATCGCTGAAGCGATGGACAAAGTCGGTAAAGAAGGCGTGATCACCGTTGAAGACGGTACCGGTCTGCAGGACGAACTGGACGTAGTTGAAGGTATGCAGTTCGACCGTGGCTACCTGTCTCCTTACTTCATCAACAAGCCGGAAACTGGCGCAGTAGAACTGGAAAGCCCGTTCATCCTGCTGGCTGATAAGAAAATCTCCAACATCCGCGAAATGCTGCCGGTTCTGGAAGCCGTTGCGAAAGCAGGCAAACCGCTGCTGATCATCGCTGAAGATGTTGAAGGCGAGGCGCTGGCAACTCTGGTTGTTAACACCATGCGCGGTATCGTGAAAGTGGCTGCGGTTAAAGCACCTGGTTTCGGCGACCGTCGTAAAGCGATGCTGCAGGATATCGCTACCCTGACCGGTGGTACCGTTATCTCTGAAGAGATCGGTATGGAGCTGGAAAAAGCAACTCTGGAAGATCTGGGTCAGGCTAAACGCGTTGTTATCAACAAAGACACCACCACCATCATCGATGGCGTGGGTGACGAAGCTGCAATCCAGGGTCGCGTGACTCAGATTCGTCAGCAGATCGAAGAAGCAACTTCAGACTACGACCGTGAAAAACTGCAGGAGCGCGTAGCGAAACTGGCAGGCGGCGTTGCAGTTATCAAAGTAGGTGCTGCGACTGAAGTTGAAATGAAAGAGAAGAAAGCTCGCGTTGAAGATGCCCTGCACGCGACACGTGCTGCGGTAGAAGAAGGCGTGGTTGCTGGTGGTGGTGTTGCGCTGATCCGTGTAGCAAGCAAAATTGCCGGCCTGAAAGGCCAGAACGAAGACCAGAACGTAGGTATCAAAGTTGCGCTGCGCGCAATGGAATCCCCACTGCGTCAAATCGTACTGAACTGTGGCGAAGAGCCGTCTGTAGTGGCTAACACCGTGAAAGCGGGTGACGGTAACTACGGTTACAACGCTGCAACTGAAGAATACGGCAACATGATCGACATGGGTATCCTGGATCCAACCAAAGTAACGCGTTCTGCTCTGCAGTACGCGGCTTCTGTTGCGGGTCTGATGATCACCACCGAGTGCATGGTTACCGACCTGCCGAAAGGCGATGCGCCTGACTTAGGTGCTGCCGGTATGGGCGGCATGGGTGGAATGGGCGGCATGATGTAATTGCCCACTCCCTGCATCCTTCAGGCTGCAGATGCGTTGGCTGCGTTTGCTAACCCCAGTCACTTACTTGAGTAAGCTCCTGGGGATTAACAAACTGGCCGCCTTCCTGCAACCAGAATGATTTGGGTGCTCATCTCCCAGAATTGAGAAACCCCCGGGCAGAAATGTCCGGGGGTTTTTCTTTTGGTCATCTTTTTAGTATATGATTCAGCTACGGACATAACGTCCAACTAATTGATTATGGGGAATGACATGCACGTGAAATATTTAGCAGGGATCGTTGGTGCCGCGCTACTGATGGCGGGTTGTAGCTCCAGCAACGAACTGAGTTCAGCCGGGCAAAGCGTACGCTTTGTCGAAGACAAGCCTGGCGCAGAGTGCCAACTGATAGGCACGGCAACCGGTAAGCAAAGCAACTGGCTTTCTGGCCAGCACGGCGAAGAGGGCGGCTCAATGCGTGGCGCAGCAAACGATCTGCGTAACCAGGCTGCGGCAATGGGCGGTAACGTGATTTATGGCGTCAGCAGCCCATCGCAGGGAATGCTCTCCAGCTTTGTTCCTACCGCTAGTGAGATGATTGGGCAGGTTTATAAGTGCCCTAACTGATTACACTTCATCCTTCAACCAGCCCCTTTGTTGGCTGCGCTGTGAAACCCCAGTCACATAGTTATCTATGCTCCTGGGGATTTTCTTCGCTTGCCGCCGCGATGCAGATTGAATGATTTTGTGTAATAAAGTGGCCTGGACAGGCTCATGCAATCGTAGGCCTGATAAGCGCAGCGCCATCAGGCATTCTGAGTCTTATGTGCAGACTGAACGCGTAAATGATGCAGCGCGCGCAGGCACTGATCCTGATTGAGCTTTTGCGTCTTATCACCCGTCAACGTTCTGACAAACACCTGGCACGGTACACCGGCAAGTTTTTTCAGCCGTGGGCTGAAATCGAGCAGACGGCGAGTAATGGCTTCGGCCTCTTTGCTGCCGGAAAGGGCGCGAGTTTTTACTACCGAACCACAGTACTGGGCTTTTCCTTTATCATCCGTATAGCGGTAAATAATCGCCAGATAATGATTAAACAGGTTATGTTTCCATTCGGGTTGTGTATAAGAGTCGTATTCCAGATTGTCGTTTTGCTGGCAATCAACATCATACAGCGGCAGAAAATCCAGCAGCGATGTAATTCGTAGCGCTAAATCCCGCATGCCAGCATTATTTATTGCATGAATAATTGCATGCGCCAACACCTGAATCTGTAATTCATTAATCAGTAATTCATCTGTTTTCCCGTCATGCAGCGTCAGAGAAAATGCTAAGTTCTCCCCTTTATCATCCACTAACGTCAGTGAATTTATGCGACGGTTAATATCCGCATTCTTTAACTCATCTTCCTGAATTAAAGGAATATTTTCGTGCATCTTTTTGCTGGCTTTCTCGCATTCTTTCTCATATTGCACACGCTCGTCTTCGCTTAGTTGATGTTTGGCGTATAGCTTGCTTTCCAGAGCAATAAACAAGTCTCTTAGCCCAAGCGGAGAAAGAAAAAACAGCGACTCTTTATTTCTTGGTTCTTTTATCTTTAATGCCAAAGCAACAAATTCATTCTTCTGACGAATAACGCCGGTATTAATACCTTTAATACTGATAGCCATCAAAGGTTCTCCCTAACCATATATTTATTGATGTTCTGCATTTGAAACTATTGATAAAATTTACGAATGAATGATTTTACAGCGCTAATTAAAATAGCACAGATTAAAAGTGTGGCTCCACTTGTTGGAATTTAAATGATAAGTAATCGTGTCGAGTGTCCGAAATCGGACACTCAATAATGACTATTGTTGGCGTAACTGCAAATCCAACGGCGTTTTACTTGGCTCACCGCCAATTTCGCGCGCCAGTTTTGGGACCATATAGCCTGAAATCAGCGTCAGCAGCTCTCGCATGATTTTCCGTGCCTCATCGTCACTCACCATAAAGTGAGCGGCTCCCTGCACTTTATCCAGTACATGCAGGTAATAGGGCATTACGCCCGCATCAAACAGTGCATTGCTCAGGTTTGCCAGCGTTTGTGCGTTGTCGTTCACGCCACGCAGCAGGACGCTTTGGTTAAGCAATGTGACACCCACTTTACGCAAGCTGGCCATTGCCTGACGAAATGTCTCATCAATTTCGTTCGCGTGATTAATGTGATTGACCAGCAGAATCTGCAGGGAAGAGTGTGCAAAACGCTCGACCAGTCCTTCAGTAATACGCGCCGGGATAACAATCGGCAAACGGCTGTGAATTCGCAGACGCTTAATATG
Source organism: Citrobacter sp. wls716 (assembly GCF_005280975.1). NCBI lineage: Bacteria > Pseudomonadati > Pseudomonadota > Gammaproteobacteria > Enterobacterales > Enterobacteriaceae > Citrobacter > Citrobacter sp. wls716. The sequence continues at coordinate 12,052 of NZ_SZWX01000016.1, read as the reverse complement.
CGGGATGGTTTCCAGTTGCGTGAGCAACCAGTCCAGTTCATGGTCTTTGGCCATTAACGGATCGCCACCGGAGAAGATAATCTCATCCAGCTCAGGATGTGCGCTAATGTAGTCCAGGGCGACCTGCCAGTTGCGCTTATTGCCCTGGTTTTCAGCATACGGGAAGTGTCGGCGGAAGCAATAGCGACAATTTACCGCACAACCGCCTTTAACCAACAGCAGCGCCCGGTTGCGATATTTATGCAGCAGACCGGGAACCACGCTGTGCTGTTCTTCCAGTGGATCGGTCGAGTAGCCTGGTGCGGAAACGAACTCTTCCTGAGAAGTAAGTACCTGACGCAAAAGCGGATCGTCTGGATTGCCTTTTTCCATGCGGGCAATAAACGCACGCGGAACGCGCAGGGCGAAAAGCCGTCTCGCATCGCGTCCGGCCAACAGTTTTTCATCTGCGTCTATATTCAAAAGATGCAGAAGTTCATCAGGATCGGTCACAACATCGGCAAGTTGCGATAACCAATCTTCTCTGGATGGGGTATTTAGGGTTACAATATGCGCCATTTTGTGGCTTAGCTACCAGTTAACAATTTTCAGAGGGCCTTATGGCAACGTACTATAGCAACGATTTTCGTGCTGGTCTTAAAATCATGTTGGACGGCGAACCTTATGCGGTTGAAGCCAGCGAATTCGTTAAACCAGGTAAAGGCCAGGCGTTTGCGCGCGTTAAGCTGCGTCGCCTGCTGACCGGTACTCGCGTAGAGAAAACCTTCAAGTCTACCGACTCCGCTGAAGGCGCAGACGTAGCCGACATGAACCTGACTTTCCTGTATAGCGACGGTGAGTTCTGGCACTTTATGAATAACACCACTTTCGAACAGTTGGCTGCTGACGAGAAAGCGGTAGGCGATAACGCTAAATGGCTGCTGGACCAGGCTGAATGCATCGTGACCCTGTGGAACGGTCAGCCGATCTCCGTGACTCCGCCGAACTTCGTTGAGCTGGAAGTCGTTGAAACCGACCCAGGTCTGAAAGGTGACACTGCAGGTACTGGTGGTAAACCAGCGACGCTGTCCACCGGCGCAGTGGTTAAAGTTCCGCTGTTCGTACAGATCGGCGAAGTCATCAAAGTGGATACCCGCTCTGGCGAATACGTATCCCGCGTGAAGTAATATTCTTCATCTTTCAGGCTGCATCAGGCGGCCTGAATGATTTTGCGTATTTCTAAGATGTGGGTGCAGATTGCTGCGCCATACTTTTCCAGGGCAGGAATGATGAAACGTCTTCTCGGTCTTGTAATGCTTATCCTTTTCACCAGCACCCTCCTGGCGGGCTGTAATACGGCGCGCGGCTTCGGTGAAGATATCAAACATCTCGGTAATTCAATTTCTCACGCTGCCAGCTAGTCCCCTCATGTTGTCTTAAAAACGGTCGTTTATCCGTCACCCCCCCGGATCTTGTCTATTATTAAGTAGCTATACACAAACAATATTGGCTAAAAAAGGAAGACGTTATGGTTAAGAAGACAATTGCTGCGATCTTTTCTGTGTTGGTACTTTCTTCCGTATTAACGGCGTGTAATACGACGCGAGGCGTAGGTCAGGATATTTCTGAGGGCGGTAGTGCCATTTCTGGTGCAGCGACAAAGGCTCAGCAATAGCTATGAACGGTACGACGCACCGTCGTACCGTTAATTCATCTTCTCAGGTAGAGAGAGAAACGGTGAAAAGCGGTTCCCCAGGTGCAGCTTTATACGGATATTTCGCTTATAGGTGTATACCGTCTTACCATGAATGCAGAGCGCGGCGGCTATTGCATTGTTATCAACGCCATCCATCCACAACGACAGTACCTTCTCTTCCTGTGGTGTAAGCAGCGGTGTGGCATTTTTAGGTGTATCCAATACGGGGCGGATCTGTAGTGCATTCTGGATCGTGCGCGAAAGATCATGCAACGCGATGTGTTTGGACAATGTCGAGTGAGCGGCAGAGTGAGGGGGATCGATTGGGTTATGCGATCGGTCGCCTGATTGTAGTAAAATCAGCGGGATGGCGCCGCAGCTCATAAAAAATGGTGCGATGGGGGGGCTGGAGTGAATATCGCTGAGAAAACTACATAAATCTGCGATTACCAGATGTGGCTTCCACTGCAAAATATGCTCTTTAGCCAACATCAGATTATTAATCCCTGACACCAGAAATGAAGAGTTGAACATACCAGAATGATTAAGCAAGGCCTCTATCCCTGTGCGGGTGAAGTGGCACCGGTCAATCACTAAAATTTTAAGCATAAACCTTTCGCATTCAGAAGAGGATCAAATGGCTTTCTGAGTTCAGAAAGCTCTTCATCATAGAGAAGTCCAATGTGAGCCAAATGCGGGAACTACGCCTCTAATTGGGCTTAATTCTTGCTTTAAGTAAGCAATGAATAAAAAGGTTGAAATTCATTTTCTCCCGGGCAAAAATGCCATTTCATACATCCGCTTTGCAGGACGACCTGCAAACGCATCTTTCACCCGGGGACGGCCCCATTGTGTACTGGAGCCAGTCATGTCCTGGATCGTTTTACTTATCGCGGGCCTGCTTGAAGTTGTCTGGGCTATTGGTCTGAAATATACCCACGGTTTTACCCGTTTAACGCCAAGTATTATCACCATTGCGGCGATGATCGTCAGTATCGCTATGCTTTCCTGGGCGATGAGAACGCTACCGGTTGGTACGGCTTATGCCGTCTGGACCGGGATTGGCGCGGTAGGGGCGGCCATTACCGGCATTCTGCTACTGGGTGAATCAGCCAGTCCGGCACGTCTGCTCAGCCTGGGGTTGATTGTTGCCGGCATTATTGGTCTGAAGCTGAGCACTCACTAAGCGCCAGGCTGTTTCACCCAAATCAGCTTATTCACCTCAAACCCTTCCCGGGTCGCGATGGCTAACATTTGCTGTTTCATTTCATCTGAAATAGTAGGGGTCCGTGAAAGGATCCACAGATAGTCGCGATCCGGACCGCAAACCAGCGCGTGACGATATTCCCGGTCGAGTGCAATTACGTTATACCCACCATAGAAGGGGCCGAAGAATGATACTTTAAGCGCGGCCGTGCTTGGATCGCCGGTGAAATAGGCTTTGCCTTCCGTTTTTTGCCACATTTCCCTGTCCGGGTTATAGCCTTTGTTGATGACGTTGAGCCCACCATCATCGCGCAGGCTGTAGGTTGCGGTCACTTTTTCCAGCCCACGTTCGAATCGATGGTCGAAACGCGCAATTTCATACCAGGTGCCCAGATAGCGTTTGGCATCAAAGTTATTCACCACGGTAACGCCTTTCGGCGGTGTAGGAGAACTGCAGGCAACAACCAGAAATGCAGCCGTAACTGCAGCAACAACGGGCAGAATGCGCATGGGATATTCCTTGCTGTATTTTTGTTAAGTGTAGATGACAGCAGGAAAAGAAGTGGAAGAAAGGAGGCCCGACGGATCGGACCTCAACGCCGGTTACTGCAGTTTTTCAAGGATGCGCCATGCCGCGTCGACGCGAGCAGGATTCGGGTAGCTTTTATTGGCCAGCATCACGATGCCAAGATTTTTCTCCGGAATAAAAGCCACATAACTACCAAATCCGCCAGTCGAACCTGTTTTATGTACCCAGGAGGCTTTTACTGCGGGGGCAGGTGGGTTTACCTCAACGGCCGGAAGCGCCGCCAGAGCGATTTTACTGTCGCTGCCGTTGATAATAGTGTCTGCTTTTACCGGCCAGTTAAGCATTTCCCAGCCTAAGCCCTGGTACATCTCACCAATGCGCCAGTAACGTGACTGTGCGAGCCCGATGCCCTGCTGCAGGGTTTTCTCCTGCACGTGGCTGGCGTCCATATTGGCCTGAACCCAGCGAGCCATATCCATAATGCTGGATTTCACACCATACGCTTCGGCATCAAGCTGGCCTGGCGAAACATGTACGGGCTTGCCATCGCGATAGCCCCAGGCATAATCTCGTTGCTCGTTCTGCGGAACGGTAATCCAGGTGTGTGTGAGTTTTAATGGCTGCAGGACGCGTCTGATCATCGCCTCTTCGTAGCTCATTCCAGAGGGTTTCACCGCCAGTACGCCAAACAGACCAATGCTGGAGTTAGCATAGAGACGTTTAGCGCCCGGGGCCCACTGGGGTTGCCAGTTTTGATAAAAGCGCAGCAATGCGGTTTTATTCGTCACCTCGTCGGGGATCTGAAGCGGCAGGCCACCTGCCGTGTATGTGGCTAAGTGCAGCAGACTAATGTTCTGCCACTGTTTGCCTGTGAGTTCCGGCCAGTACCGGGTGACCGGATCGCTGAGTTTGATTTCGCCGCGGGCGATCGCATCGCCGCCCAGCACGCCATTGAAGGTCTTACTGACTGAACCGAGTTCGAACAGTGTGTTCTGTGTAATCGGACGATTATTGGCGATATCAGCTTTACCCCAGGTAAAGTAATACGGTTTTCCCTGGTAGATAACGGCCACGGCCATACCCGGAATAGCCTGCTCCTGCATCAACGGGGTGATGGTGCGATTAACGATATCGGCAATCTGTTGTTCTGTTTTTGCGGCGGCAAACGTGGAGAAAGAGGCTGTCAGCAGTAGTGCGCAGCATAACGATTTTTTCATCATGAAATCATTTCCGTAATAAAAAGCGAAAGGGTGTCCGGGCCCGTCAGACGCAATCAGTGTGTTTGATTTGCACCGTGTTGACAAACGGTTAAATTTAGCAGCAGATATAAGTTTTTCTAACAGGTTAGATGATGACGCGTAGCTATATCCCACTTAATTCTCTGCGGGCTTTTGAAGCGGCCGCCAGGCATCTCAGCTTTACCCGCGCAGCAATTGAGCTTAACGTGACGCATTCTGCCATCAGCCAGCATGTGAAAGCGTTGGAACAACAGCTGAATTGTCAGCTCTTTATTCGCGTTTCACGGGGCCTGATGCTCACGACAGAAGGTGAGAGTCTGTTACCTGTACTTAATGATTCTTTCGATCGTATGGCGGCGATGTTAGACCGCTTTGCCGGTAACCAGTCTCAGGAAAAACTGAAAATTGGTGTGGTGGGCACTTTTGCGGTGGGTTGCCTTTTCCCACTTCTACACGATTTTAAACGGTGTTATCCGTATATCGATTTACAGCTTTCCACGCATAATAACCGTGTTGATCCTGCTGCAGAGGGGCTGGATTATACCATTCGCTACGGAGGGGGAGCCTGGCACGATACTGATGCGCAATATTTATGTAGCGCGCTGATGTCTCCGCTTTGTTCACCCGAGCTGGCCTCTCAGATTCAGACTCCTGCAGATATCCTGAAATTTCCGCTATTACGATCGTATCGTCGTGATGAATGGGCGCTGTGGATGCAGGCCGCTGGAGAAGCGCCGCCGTCACCGACGCACAACGTGGTGGTGTTTGACTCGTCGGTCACCATGCTGGAAGCCGCGCAGGCGGGGATTGGTGTGGCAATCGCCCCGGTCAGAATGTTCACGCATTTACTCAGTAGTGAGCGTATCGTACAGCCGTTTTTAACGCAGATTGATCTGGGGAGTTACTGGATAACGCGTTTGCAATCTCGCCCGGAGACACCTGCGATGCGCGAGTTTTCTCGTTGGCTCCCGCCAGTGGCGGGCCTAATAGGTAACAACTGCGATTAGATAGTCAGAATGCCAATCGCTGTTACAACGGTCAGGATAGCAGCCAGGCCGTAGAATACCCATTTGCCAGCAGGCACGTGGATTTTCAGGTCATGCATAGCGTGGTGCATACGGTGTAAACCACACCACAGCGGCAGAACGATCATCAGGAACAGAAACGCACGTCCGATGAAGCTCTGGGCAAATGCCATAATGCGCTCATAGCTCAGCGCATCGCCCGGGAACAGACCCAGCGGCAGCATAATACCAACCAGCAGAACCACTACCGGCGCAATGATTGCGCCCCACATACCACCTGCACCAAACAGACCCCAGAATACAGGTTCGTCAGAGCGTTTTGGATTTGGATTAATCATCCCGGACTCCTTACCAGTACAGGGCTACATACAGTATGACTACGGTCACTACCGCAGTAACTACCCAGAGACCTTTGATGATCGGCTCTGGCCCCATTTTTTCGTCTTTTACGATGATGTTGGCGGCTTTCGGCGCCAGCTCAAACCAGGTTTTGGTATGCAGCAGTGCTGCAGCCAGGACAACCAGGTTGAGGATGACCACCACCGGGTTTTGCAAAAAGCCGACAAAGCCCATCCAGGACTCAGCACCATGCTTCAGAGCAAACAGGCCGAAAATCAGTTCAATACTGAACCAGACTGCCGGAACTGCCGTGCCTTCGCGCAGCATGTAAAAGCGATAAAATGGCAGCTTTTTCCACCAGGTGGACGTCATCGGCCGCACATAGGGTTTGCGTTTAGTCGTCATCATGCACTCCTTAGCGTGGTTTCAGGGTAGCGATAAGAAAGTCTTTTGAACTTTCAACTTTACCCTGCTGAATGGCCGCAGCCGGATCGACGTGTTTCGGGCAGACTTCGGAGCAGTAGCCCACGAAAGTACAGGTCCAGACGCCGTTCGGGCTGTTCAATTGAGCCATACGCTCCTTCTTACCGTGGTCGCGGCTATCTTCGTTGTAACGATGCGCCAGCGTAATCGCAGCCGGTCCAATGAACTCAGGGTTCAGGCCGAACTGCGGGCACGCGGCGTAGCACAGACCACAGTTGATGCAACCGGAGAACTGATGATACTTCGCCATCTGCGCCGGAGTCTGGGTGTTTGGACCCTGATCCGGTGTACGCGGGTTACCGATGATGTACGGTTTGATCGCTTCCAGGCTTTCGATAAAGTGCGTCATGTCGACGACCAGATCGCGCTCAATCGGGAAGTTGCCCAGCGCTTCAACCTTCATGCCGTTGGTGTAATCACGCAGGAAGGTTTTGCACGCCAGTTTCGGTACATTGTTGACCATCATGCCGCAGGAGCCGCAGATTGCCATACGGCAGGACCAGCGGTAGCTCAGGTCCGGTGCCAGGTTATCCTTGATGTAGCCCAGCGCATCCAGCAGAGACGTGGTTTCATCATAAGGAACTTCATAGAAAGCACTGTGCGGCGCGGTATCGGTTTCCGGGTTATAGCGCACCACCTCAACTTTCAGGTTTTTCATCTCAGCCATTCGCCTTCTCCTTCTTATCGGCTGCTTCCGCTTCGCCACCGTAAACACGTTTAGCCGGTGGCAGAGTGGTGATTTTCACGTCGCTGTATTCCAGGCGAGTCGTGCCGTCAGCATCGCGGAAGGCGAGGGTGTGTTTGAGGAAGTTCACGTCGTCACGCTCGGTGCAGCCTTCATCCAGACGCTGATGCGCGCCGCGGGATTCTTTACGCGCCAGAGCGGAGTGCGCCATACATTCAGCAACGTTCAGACCGTGACCCAGTTCGATGGTATACAGCAGGTCGGTGTTGAAGACGCTGGAAGTATCAGTGATACGTACGCGCTTGAAGCGCTCCTGTAGTTCCGCCAGCTTATCAACGGTTTTCTGCATGAGTTCCGGCGTACGGTAGATGCCGCAACCTTCTTCCATGGAGATACCCATTTCGTCACGGATCTTAGACCAGTTTTCGTTACCTTCCTGGTTAACCAGATCTTTCAGACGTTTTTCAACGCCAGCAACCTGTGCATCCAGAGCGGCACTGTTTGCAGCGCCAGCTGTTGCAGCGCGTTCCGCAGCTTGTTCACCGGCCATACGACCGAAGACCACCAGTTCCGCCAGGGAGTTAGAGCCCAGACGGTTAGCGCCGTGCAGACCAACAGAGGAACATTCACCCACCGCGAACAGACCTTTAATACGGGTTTCGCAGTGCTGATCGGTTTCGATACCGCCCATGGTGTAGTGTGCGGTCGGGCGTACCGGGATCGGTTCTTTAACCGGATCGACACCCACGTAGGCTTTCGCCAGTTCGCAGATGAACGGTAAACGTTCGAGCAGTTTTTTCTCGCCGAGATGGCGCAGGTCGAGGTGAACAACATCGCCACGTGGGGTGGAGATGGTGTTGCCTTTACGCCATTCGTGCCAGAAAGCCTGAGAAACTTTGTCACGCGGACCGAGTTCCATGTATTTGTTTTTCGGCTCGCCCAGCGGAGTTTCTGGACCCATGCCGTAGTCTTGCAGATAACGGTAGCCATTTTTGTTGACCAGAATACCACCTTCACCACGGCAGCCTTCAGTCATCAGGATACCGGAACCAGGCAGACCTGTTGGGTGATACTGAACGAATTCCATATCACGCAGCGGAACGCCGTGGCTCAGCGCCATGCCCATACCGTCGCCGGTTACGATGCCGCCGTTGGTGTTGTAACGGTAAACACGACCCGCGCCGCCCGTTGCCATCACGACTGCGTTAGCACGGATTTGTACCAGGGTGCCTTCCATCATGTTCATGGCGACCAGGCCGCGAGCATGACCGTCGTCCACCAGGATATCCAGAACGAAGTGTTCATCAAAGCGCTGAATTTGCGGGAACTGCAAAGAAGTTTGGAACAGCGTATGCAGCATGTGGAAGCCGGTTTTATCCGCGGCAAACCAGGTACGCTCGATTTTCATGCCGCCGAAGCGACGTACGTTGACGCTACCGTCTTCACGGCGGCTCCATGGGCAGCCCCATTGTTCCAGTTGCGTCATTTCAGTTGGGCAGTGGTGGACAAAGTAATCCACGACATCCTGCTCACACAGCCAGTCTCCGCCTGCTACCGTATCGTGAAAATGGTAGTCAAAGCTGTCATGATCCTGCGCGACAGCAGCAGAGCCGCCTTCGGCAGCAACGGTATGGCTGCGCATTGGGTACACTTTTGAGATCAGTGCGATTTTAGCGTTGGGATTTGCTTGTGCGGCAGCAATTGCTGCACGCAATCCCGCGCCACCGGCGCCTATAATGGCAAGATCGGCTTGAAAGGTTTGCACGACATTCCTCCAGATTGTTGTTATTTCATCCCCGCCCGAATTCAGATGCTTAATCGGATTCAAACAGGTTATGAACGCGTTTCCACTGCTCCTTTATAGGTACAATAGTATAGTCTTAGGGATGTGAGGGAAATTTGACGTGTTCGATTTTTTTAGCGTATCAGAGGGCTGAATTATCATTGAATTTGATTAATTTAATTACTAAACCACCCAATGTTGCTTTTTTTACCCGCCAGCCAGTGTTTATTATTCCCGCGTGAAATTTGTCTCGCTAGCGCGATACGAGTAGACTTCGTGCCCTTGTCTGAAATCGGAGAAACAACCATGAGCGAAACGGCAACCTGGCAGCCGAGCGCGTCCATCCCCAATCTGTTAAAACGTGCAGCAATTATAGCGGAGATTCGTCGCTTTTTTGCCGATCGTGGAGTGCTTGAGGTTGAGACACCTTGCATGAGTCAGGCGACGGTAACGGACATCCACCTGTTCCCGTTCGAAACGCGTTTCGTTGGCCCTGGTCATTCCCAGGGGATGAACCTCTATTTAATGACCAGCCCGGAATACCATATGAAGCGCCTGCTGGTCGCAGGATGTGGCCCGGTGTATCAGCTATGTCGCAGCTTCCGTAATGAAGAGATGGGACGTCATCATAATCCTGAGTTCACCATGCTTGAGTGGTATCGCCCACACTACGACATGTATCGCCTGATGAACGAAGTGGATGATTTGCTGCAGCAAGTGCTGGACTGTTCACCTGCCGAAAGCCTTTCTTACCAGCAAGCTTTCCAGCGTCATCTGGAGATTGACCCGCTGTCTGCGGATAAAACCCAACTGCGGGAAGTGGCGGCGAAGCTGGATCTCAGCAATATCGCGGATACTGAAGAGGACCGGGATACCTTGCTGCAACTGCTGTTTACAATGGGCGTTGAGCCACATATTGGCAAAGACAAACCAACGTTTGTGTACCATTTCCCGGCCAGTCAGGCGTCACTGGCACAAATCAGTACCGAAGATCATCGCGTGGCTGAGCGTTTCGAGGTTTATTACAAAGGTATTGAGCTAGCGAATGGTTTCCATGAGTTGACTGATGCACGTGAACAGCAGCAACGATTCGAGCAGGATAATCGTAAACGTGCCGCGCGCGGCCTGCCGCAGCAGCCCATTGACACCAACCTGCTTGAAGCGTTGAAGGTTGGGATGCCGGATTGCTCTGGCGTGGCGCTGGGTGTTGACCGTCTGGTGATGCTGGCGCTGGGCGCTGAGAGTCTGGCTGACGTTATCGCCTTTACCGTCGATCGTGCATAACGGGTTATCCCTCTACAATACAAAGTGGCGATAAAACCGCCACTTTGTAGCACATTTTTTCACTTTCCCTCTAATGGCCACAATTTATATCTGGATATCTGATATCGTTTAGGTATCAATTCTGTGTTGATTTTTAATTGCTGAACTCTGCAAAGAGAGCGGTGCCAATCGGTGAGCGGCGTTTGCGAAACGCTTGCCAGAGTAAGGGATAGTTGAATGACCCAAACAATAAAGAAGATGAGCCTGCCAGGTCTCATCCTTATGATATTTACGTCAGTTTTTGGATTTGCCAATAGCCCTTCGGCTTTCTATTTAATGGGATACAGTGCTATTCCATGGTATGTATTTTCTGCATTATTATTCTTTATTCCATTTGCTTTAATGATGGCGGAAATGGGTTCTGCCTATCGGAAAGAAGAGGGTGGAATCTATTCGTGGATGAATAATAGCGTTGGACCTCGCTATGCCTTTATCGGCACCTTTATGTGGTTCTCCTCCTATGTTATCTGGATGGTCAGTACTGCCGCGAAAGTCTGGGTACCTTTTTCAACCTTCTTATTTGGCGCAGACATGACCCAGCACTGGCGTATCGCGGGGCTTGAGCCTACGCAAGTCGTCGGACTGCTCGCCGTTGGCTGGATGATTCTGGTGACCTGTGTGGCATCCCGGGGTATTAATAAGATTGCGCGTATTACGGCAGTAGGCGGAATTGCCGTAATGTGTCTTAATTTAGTTCTGTTGTTAGTGAGTGTCGCTATTTTGTTATTAACTGGTGGCCACTTTGCTCAGGATATTAATTTCATTTCCTCGCCTAATCCGGGATATCAGTCCGGTCTGTCCATGCTGTCATTTGTGGTATTCGCCATTTTTGCTTACGGCGGAATAGAGGCCGTGGGTGGATTAGTTGATAAAACAGAAAAACCAGAAAAGAACTTTGCTAAAGGCATTGTTTTTGCCGCTATTGTCATTTCTGTTGGTTATTCACTGGCCATCTTTTTATGGGGCGTTAGCACCAACTGGCAGCAGGTATTAAGTAATAACTCGGTCAACCTCGGCAATATTACTTATATCCTGATGAAGAGCCTCGGGATGACGTTGGGTAATGCGCTGCATCTTTCCCCTGAGACCGCGATGGCGATGGGCGTATGGTTCGCGCGTATCACCGGGCTTTCGATGTTCCTTGCCTATACCGGTGCTTTTTTTACCCTTAGCTACTCGCCGTTGAAAGCGATTATTCAGGGTACGCCGAAGGCATTGTGGCCCGCGCCGATGACCAAACTGAATGCGGTGGGGATGCCGACGACCGCAATGTGGTTGCAGAGTCTGCTGGTAAGCCTGTTTATCCTGCTGGTTTCGTTCGGCGGCGATACGGCTTCAGCGTTCTATAACAAATTGACCCTGATGGCGAACGTATCCATGACGCTGCCGTATTTGTTCCTGGCGCTGGCATTCCCATTCTTCAAATCCCGCGAGGGGTTGGAAAGACCGTTTGTTATTTTTAAAACCCGCGCGGCGACGCTACTGGCAACAGGCGTGGTGGTGCTGGTGGTGACGTTTGCCAACGTATTTACCATTATTCAGCCAGTGATCGAGGCCGGAGACTGGAACAGCGCATTGTGGATGACCGGTGGCCCGATCTTCTTCTCACTGCTGGCGATGGCGATCTATCAGAACTACAGTCGCCGCGTTAACCGTCAGCCGGTTCTGGTGACAGAGTAAATTGGGCCGTTGTAGGCCGGATAAGGCAATGCAGCCATCCGGCAATCAGCATCGAATTGCCTGATGGCGCTACGCTTATCAGGCCT
>NZ_SZWX01000015.1:0-28577 GCF_005280975.1 Citrobacter sp. wls716 | reverse complement strand
CGAGCGCCATCGAAGAAGCCATTACCGCAGGGCAGCGAGCCTTCGGTGAAAACTATGTCCAGGAAGGGGTGGATAAAATCCGCTACTTTCAGGAAAAAGGCGTCAACGATCTGCAGTGGCACTTTATCGGCCCGCTGCAGTCCAACAAAAGTCGTCTGGTCGCAGAACATTTTGACTGGTGCCATACGATTGATCGTCTGCGCATCGCTGCCCGTCTGAGCGAACAGCGCCCGGCAGACCTGCCGCCGCTGAATGTGTTGATCCAGATAAATATCAGCGATGAGAACAGTAAGTCAGGGATTCCGCTGGCAGAGCTTGATGCCCTGGCCGCTGAAGTCGCTGCGCTGCCGCGCATTACCCTGCGTGGCTTGATGGCGATTCCCGCGGCTGAGTCAGATTATGTAAGGCAGTTTGAAGTTGCACAGCAAATGGCTGTAGCATTTGCCGGGTTGAAAACACGCAATCCAAATATCGATACGCTCTCGCTGGGGATGTCTGATGATATGGATGCCGCTATCGCGGCGGGTAGCACGATGGTGCGCATCGGCACTGCCATTTTTGGTGCTCGTGATTACACTAAAAAATAAGGAAAACTAAGGAACACCATGAATACGTTGACCTTCCTGCTCTCAACGGTAATTGAGCTGTATACCATGGCGCTGCTGCTGCGCGTGTGGATGCAATGGTCTCGCTGCGATTTCTACAACCCGTTCTCGCAGTTTATTGTGAAAATCACTCAGCCCATTATTGGGCCGTTACGCCGTATTATTCCTCCGATGGGGCCCATTGACAGCGCATCAGCATTAGTCGCGCTCGTTCTCAGCTTTATCAAAGCCATCGTGCTATTTAAGGTGGTCACGTTCCAGCCGATCATCTGGATCGCCGCCGTGCTGATTGTCCTGAAGACCATTGGGCTGCTGATTTTCTGGGTGCTGCTGGTAATGGCGATTATGAGCTGGGTCAGCCAGGGTCGCAGCCCGGTGGAGTACGTGCTGATTCAACTGGCGGATCCGCTGCTGCGTCCTATCCGTCGCATACTTCCAGGCATGGGCGGGATCGATTTCTCCCCAATGATTCTGGTTCTGCTGCTCTATGTCATTAACATGGGTATCGCGGAAGTGTTACAGGCGACAGGCAACATGCTGCTGCCGGGGCTGTGGATGGCGCTATGAGTGCCGTTACACCCTGCGACGACGGTCTGGTTTTGCGGCTCTATATTCAGCCGAAAGCCAGCCGTGACAGCATTGTGGGTTTACATGGCGACGAAGTTAAAGTCGCCATTACCGCCCCGCCGGTCGATGGACAAGCCAACAGCCATCTGGTGAAGTTTCTCGGCAAACAGTTCCGCGTAGCGAAAAGCCAGGTCGTCATTGAGAAGGGCGAGCTTGGTCGGCACAAACAGGTTAAAATTATTCATCCGCAACAGATCCCGCCCGAAATTGCGGCACTAACTGATTAGGTATCCCATGCAAAAAGTTGTCCTCGCGACCGGCAATGCCGGTAAAGTGCGTGAACTCGCCTCTCTTCTGAGTGATTTCGGTCTTGATGTTGTTGCCCAAACGGATCTGGGTGTTGATTCTGCAGAAGAGACCGGGCTGACGTTTATTGAGAACGCCATTCTGAAGGCGCGTCATGCCGCACAAATTACGGGTTTGCCAGCCATTGCTGATGACTCCGGCCTGGCGGTTAATGCCCTTGGCGGCGCGCCGGGTATCTATTCAGCCCGCTATTCCGGCGAAGATGCGACCGACCAGCAGAACCTGGAAAAACTGCTGTACACCCTGCGGGATGTCCCGGATGACCAGCGTCAGGCGCAATTCCACTGCGTGCTGGTGTATATGCGCCATGCGGACGATCCCACGCCTTTAGTGTGCCACGGAAGCTGGCCGGGCGTGATTACCCGTGAACCGGCCGGAAACGGTGGTTTTGGTTACGACCCAATCTTTTTTGTGCCGTCCGAAGGAAAAACAGCTGCTGAGCTGACCCGCGAAGAAAAAAGTGCGATTTCCCACCGCGGACAGGCACTGAAGCTGCTGCTGGATGCCCTGCGTAATGGTTAACCTTCCGCCGCTAAGTCTTTATATTCACATCCCGTGGTGCGTGCAGAAATGCCCGTACTGCGACTTTAACTCGCATGCACTTAAGGGCGAGGTTCCTCATGACGACTATGTTCAGCACCTGCTGAGCGATCTTGATTCTGAGGTTGCACACGCTCAGGGACGTGAAGTAAAGACGATTTTTATCGGTGGTGGTACGCCGAGCCTGCTTTCTGGCCCGGCAATGCAAACGCTGCTCGACGGCGTGCGCGCACGGCTAAATCTGGCCGCAGATGCAGAAATCACCATGGAGGCGAATCCCGGGACGGTGGAAGCCGATCGCTTTGTTGATTATCAACGCGCTGGCGTCAACCGTATCTCGATTGGCGTACAGAGCTTTAGCTCCGCCAAGCTCGAACGTCTGGGACGTATTCATGGGCCGGAGGAAGCCAAACGCGCAGCGCACCTGGCGAGCGGTCTGGGGCTACGCAGCTTTAACCTCGACCTGATGCATGGTTTACCGGATCAGACGCTGGAAGAGGCGCTGGGTGATTTGCAGCAGGCCATCGCGCTCAATCCGCCGCATCTTTCCTGGTATCAGTTGACCATTGAACCCAACACGCTGTTCGGGTCCCGACCACCGGTATTACCGGACGACGACGCGCTGTGGGATATTTTTGAGCAAGGCCACCAGTTGCTGACTGCCGCCGGGTATCATCAGTACGAAACCTCAGCCTATGCGAAGCCGGGCTATCAGTGTCAGCACAACCTTAATTACTGGCGTTTTGGCGACTATCTCGGTATTGGCTGCGGCGCGCATGGCAAAATTACGTTCCCGGACGGGCGCATTCTACGTACCACCAAAACGCGGCATCCGCGTGGCTACATGCAAGGGCGTTATCTCGAAAGCCAGCGTGATGTCGCCGAAACCGATAAGCCGTTCGAGTTCTTTATGAACCGTTTCCGGTTGCTTGAGGCCGCGCCTCGCGCGGAGTTCAGACAATATACCGGGCTTACTGAGGACGTTATTCGTCGACAGATCGATGAGGCTATTGCCCAGGGCTACCTGAGTGAATGCGATGAATACTGGCAGATTACCCAACACGGTAAGCTGTTTTTGAATTCTCTGTTGGAGCTGTTTCTGGCGGAGTAATACGGTAACGATCCAGGCCGGATAAGGCCTTGAGCCGCATCCGGCAAATTGCCTGATGGCGCTGCGCTTATCAGGCCTACAGGGTTAGGTCGATAAGCGCAGCCACCTTCATCGATTAATACTGATTAAACATTTCCTGAATCTGCTTAGGATCTTTGGTCTGCGTCAGCGCCAGCTGCAACAGAACACGCGCTTTTTGCGGGTTCAGCGAACCAGACGCGACAAAGCCATATTTCGCATCATCAACTTCAGCATCCTGGGTAGTAGCACCAGTCGGTACACGGGATGAACGTACGACAACGGTTCCTTTATGCGCGGCAGTTGCCAGCGTATCGAAAATGGTTTTATACAGGTTACCGTTACCTACACCCGCACTAACGATCCCTGCGTAACCCGCATCTACCAGCGCTTTTGCCGGCAGATCGGAGGCGTTAGCATAGTTGTAAACAATCCCGACTTTCGGCAGCTCGGTCAGCTTAGAAACATCGAACGGCGTGGATGTAGTGTGCTTACGCGCAGGCGTACGCTGGTAGTCGATTTTACCGTTATGAATGTAACCCAACGGGCCGTAGTTAACGGATTTGAAGGTAGCAACGTCAGTGGTATTGGTTTTGGTCACGTCGCGACCATCCATAACGGTGTCGTTCATCACCACCAGCACACCGCGGTTGGCAGAGGCTTTATCTGCGGCGGTTACCACGGCGTTATACAGGTTGAACGGGCCATCAGCGCTCATACCGGTAGATGGACGCATCGCGCCTACCAGCACCACCGGCTTGTTGCATTTGACGGTCAGGTCGAGGAAATAGGCGGTTTCCTCCATGGTATCCGTACCATGCGTTACCACGAAGCCGTCGGTTTTATCACACTCGGTATTAATCTTTTTCGCCAGCGTTAACCAGACGTCGTCATTCATATCCTGGGAGCCGATGTTCACTACCTGCTCACCTTTAACCACGGCGATATCTTTCAACTGAGGTACGGCCTCAACCAGATTTTCTACGCCAACCTTGCCTGCCGTGTAGTTAGATTTTGTCGCGGAATCACCGCCACCAGCAATCGTCCCGCCGGTCGCTAAAATGGTGATATTTGGCAGTGCAAGCGCCGCGCCGCTGAAACCCATAACCAGTGCGGCAAGTGCCGTTCTCTTGAAAAACTCCATGTTATTTCTCCAGTTACTTGAATTTGCAGCATTATGTCTATCTCACAGATGAATAATGTGACGAGATCCAATTAACCAGATTTATATCTCCATCAAATTGTTATTCTTAGAGATGGATATCAAAAAAACAGAAAAGTACAAAATAAAACGGCGCAGAATGTTTCTGCGCCGTTAAACAGAGGTGAAGATTATTTCAGAGTGCTAACCAGCGTTTTACGATCGTTTTCCAGCGTCACGACGCGGGCACAAACATCTTTGCCAAACTGCTGGAAGTCTTGTTCCTGATTCTTCCATTCGTTCTGAATTGAGGTTTGCAAGCCACCGAGACTCCCGAGCACGCCCTGCAACGGATTACCACCGCCTTTGAGTACGGCTTTGGCACCCATTTCGTTGATGCTGTCCTGCAAAATACCGCCCATCGCCTGATTAACCAGCTGTTGTCCGTCCGCGCGGACTTGATCAATCGCCTTATAATGGAAGGTCAGGCCATCAGTTCGATGCTCGATGATGCGGTTCATCTGCTCTTTCAATTGCGCATCCAGCTTGGTTAAGCGGCCACGCATGTTGCTGCTTTCACCGACCTCTTTGGCGATGATTTTATCCAGCGCCACGCGACCTTTCTCTACGCGCGCTCTGGCACCTTCGTCAATCCACGGCAGGCTGCTACGCAACGCCGCCTGATAATCTTTGGCTTGCTCACGCTGTGCGGCGTTCAGGTTGTACTGTTTACCGTTGAAGGTGACATCGCCGGCCTGGGTAATAATCAGGTCGCCGTTCTCGCCCTTCACCTGCACCGTTTGTGGGCTCAAAATCACATCGTCACGCGGGGTGACGCTGCACTGGTAATCTGCATGTGCGGCCATCGCCGTGAACGTTAGGACTGCCGCCAGCAGCGTTTTGCGCATCATATCTTTCCCTCAAGACAAATCGGGCCGGCATTTGCCGACCCTGTGCTACTTAGTCCCACCAAATATCGAAAAGTTCGCTGGTACGCACTTCTTCGAGTTTGTGCTCTTCCAGCCACTTACGTACGATTGCCTGGTGTTCTTCGGTGCATTTGCCGATTTCCTGCAGACAGATCAGACCTTCCCAGGCCAGATAGCCGCTGCCGTCAAAAGCCAGCTTGTTCGGTTCGATAACTTCATTGATAAAGTCATCAACGATTTGATCAACCTGCTCTCCAGATGTACCTTCCGGGAAACGCCATGCAACCGAAAATCCTACTTCCTGGAATTCTTCGATGTGCATCTTTTTACGCAGACGACGGCTACGGTTCTTTGCCATTATTTCACCCTCTCGAACATTAAGTCCCATACGCCGTGGCCAAGACGATGACCACGTTGTTCAAATTTGGTTACCGGGCGCGATTGTGGGCGCGGTACATAATCGTTACTCTCGGACTGGTTTTTATACCCGTCAATGGAGGACATCACTTCCAGCATATGTTCCGCATAAGCTTCCCAGTCGGTTGCCATGTGGAATACGCCGCCCAGCTTCAGCTTACTTAAGATATGCTCAGCAAACGGTACCTGAACGATACGGCGTTTATTATGACGTGCTTTATGCCACGGGTCAGGGAAAAACAGCTGAACCATAGATAAAGAATTGTCAGGAATCATTTTATGCAGGACTTCAACGGCATCATGGCACATGACGCGCAGGTTCTCGACGCCCTCTTCATGGGCTGAAGCCAGACACGCACCAACGCCCGGCGAGTGAACCTCAATGCCGAGGAAATTCTGTTCCGGACGCGCTTTCGCCATTGCGACCAGCGACGCTCCCATACCAAAACCGATTTCCAGCGTGACTGGCGCATCACGGCCAAACAGTTCTGCGAAATTTACAGGCTCTTCGCTGAACTCAACGCCCATCACCGGCCAGTAGTTTTCCAGCGCGTGTTCCTGCCCTTTCGTCAGTCGCCCCTGGCGACGAACAAAACTACGAATCCGGCGCAGAGGGCGGCCGTTTTCATCAAATTCCGGTGAAATGACGTCGTTCTTCATAAAAGTTTAGTCTGCTGTGTTTGAGTTCTGAAAACGGGCATTATCCAAAGTTAGTTGCCGGATGCAAGTAAAGGAAGAAAGTGAGCAGCGGAAAGTTCCGGTTTACACCCCGTTGCCGCTGTGCTGCAATCTTGCCCCCGGCAATAATGAAACGGTAATCATGCAAGCGTCTCAATTCTCGGCTCAGGTTTTGAGCTGGTACGACAAATACGGGCGGAAAACGCTGCCCTGGCAAATTGATAAGACGCCTTACAAAGTATGGCTCTCTGAGGTAATGCTGCAACAAACTCAGGTTGCGACCGTTATCCCTTATTTTGAGCGCTTTATGGCGCGCTTCCCAACGGTAAGCGATTTAGCCCATGCGCCGCTGGATGAAGTCTTGCATTTATGGACCGGCCTTGGCTATTACGCCCGAGCACGTAATCTGCATAAAGCCGCGCAGCAGGTTGTGACGATGCATGGCGGTATATTTCCGCAAACCTTTGATGAGGTGGCTGCTCTGCCAGGCGTCGGTCGCTCAACCGCAGGCGCGATCCTTTCCCTCTCTCTGGGTCAGCATTTTCCGATTCTCGACGGTAACGTCAAACGCGTGCTGGCTCGCTGTTATGCTGTAAACGGCTGGCCGGGTAAAAAAGAGGTCGAAAAGAAGCTGTGGGACCTGAGCGAGCAGGTTACGCCTGCCCATGGCGTTGAGCGTTTTAATCAGGCGATGATGGATTTAGGCGCCATGGTCTGTACGCGCTCAAAACCTAAATGTTCGCTGTGTCCGTTGGATAATGGCTGTGTGGCCAGCGCCAATGCAAGCTGGGCGCTGTACCCTGGTAAAAAACCCAAGCAAACGCTGCCGGAACGGACGGGCTATTTTTTACTGATGCAGCATGATGACGAAGTGCTGCTCGCACAGCGACCGCCCAGCGGCTTATGGGGGGGTTTATACTGTTTTCCGCAGTTTGACGATGAAAACGGACTGCGCAACTGGCTGGCGCAACGGCAAATTAACGCAGATAATCTGACCCAACTTAATGCGTTTCGCCATACCTTTAGCCATTTCCACTTAGACATTGTGCCTATGTGGCTTCCTGTGTCTTCATTTGGCTCATGCATGGATGAAGGCAACGCGCTCTGGTATAACTTAGCGCAACCGCCGTCGGTCGGACTGGCGGCTCCCGTGGAGCGTTTGTTACAGCAATTACGTGCCGGCACACACGTTTAACGTACCGGTCGATAGAGAGGATTTTTTATGAGCAGAACGATTTTTTGCACTTTCCTGCAACACGAAGCCGAAGGCCAGGACTTTCAGCTGTACCCGGGCGATCTGGGGAAACGCATCTATAACGAGATTTCTAAAGAAGCATGGGCGCAATGGCAGCATAAGCAAACCATGCTGATTAACGAGAAGAAGCTCAATATGATGAACGTTGAGCATCGTAAACTGCTTGAGCAGGAGATGATCAACTTCCTGTTTGAAGGCAAAGATGTGCATATTGAAGGCTATACACCAGAGTCTTAAGAACCGTTGCCGGATGGCGCTGCGCTTATCCGGCCTACGATTTAATCTGGTCCTTGCAAATAACAAACACAACACGCACTCCCGGAATGATGAAAAAATTTCTCGCGCTTGCCGTTATTGCGCCGTTGCTCATCTCCTGTTCCAGTTCGACCAAAAAAGGCGATTCCTATAACGAAGCCTGGGTCAAGGATACCAACGGTTTTGATATTCTGATGGGGCAATTTGCCCATAACATTGAGAATTTGTGGGGATTTAAGGAAGTGCTGATTGCGGGTCCAAAGGACTACGTAAAGTATACCGATCAGTATCAAACCCGCAGCCATATCAACTTTGATGACGGTACGATAACCGTCGAGACCATTGCCGGGACAGATCCCGCCGGACACCTGCGTCGGGCGATTATCAAGACATTGCTGATGGGAGATGATCCGGGTTCTATCGATCTCTATTCCGATGTCGACGACATTAAGATTTCCAAAGAGCCGTTCCTGTACGGGCAGGTGGTCGATAATACCAGCCAACCCATTCGTTGGGAGGGGCGTGCCACCAATTTCGCTGACTATCTGCTGAAAACACGCCTGAAAAGCCGCAGCAATGGTATTCGCATCATCTATAGCGTGACGATCAACCTGGTACCGAACCACCTTGATAAGCGCGCGCATAAATACGTCGGCATGGTGCGTCAGGCTTCGCGTAAGTATGGCGTCGATGAGTCGCTGATTCTGGCCATCATGCAAACCGAATCCTCATTTAACCCGTATGCGGTCAGCCATGCCGATGCGCTGGGACTGATGCAGGTGGTACAGCACAGCGCCGGGAAAGATGTGTTTCGCTCGCAAGGACGCTCCGGCACGCCGAGCCGTAGCTTCCTGTTTGACCCGGCCAGCAACATTGATACCGGTACCGCCTATCTGGCAATGCTCAACAATGTCTATTTAGGCGGCATTGATAATCCAACCTCCCGTCGCTACGCGGTGATCACGGCATATAACGGCGGTGCGGGCAGCGTGCTGCGCGTTTTCTCGAACGATAAAATCCAGGCCGCGAATATTATCAACAGCATGACCCCGGGGGACGTTTATCAAACACTGACCACCCGACATCCGTCTGCTGAATCACGCCGATACCTTTACAAGGTCAATTCCGCACAAAAATCATATCGACGCCGCTAATATATCCCCTCTTCTGCCCCGGTAAACGGGGCCCGGAAGAGGGTAAAGTGTTAACCCCATCACTCTTTTGCTTTGCAATCAGAAATTGTTTGCAAATATTTGTCACAGGTAACAAAAAAAGAGTGTCTCTCGTTGATAGAATCACATCATCAAGCCCCGGCAAATGTGCCTTTTAAAACATTCATCCGCATCACGGTGTGAGGAAATTAACATGAATCTTAAGCTGCAGCTGAAAGTGCTCTCGTTTCTGCAGTTCTGCTTATGGGGTAGTTGGCTCACTACCCTCGGCTCCTATATGTTTGTCACCCTAAAATTCGATGGTGCATCCATTGGCGCAGTGTATAGCTCGCTGGGGATCGCCGCCGTGTTTATGCCTACGCTGTTAGGGATCGTGGCCGACAAATGGATCAGTGCGAAATGGGTGTACGCCATTTGTCATCTGGTCGGCGCAGCAACGCTGTTCGCCGCAGCCGAAGTCACCACCCCAGGCGCCATGTTCTTTGTGATCTTGCTTAACTCTCTGGCCTATATGCCAACGCTGGGGTTAATCAACACCATTTCTTACTATCGCCTGCAGTCAGCCGGGATGGATATCGTTACAGACTTCCCGCCAATCCGTATCTGGGGCACCATTGGCTTTATTATGGCGATGTGGGGCGTGAGCTTCTCCGGCTTCGAGCTGAGTCATATGCAGCTGTATATCGGTGCGACGCTGTCCGTTGTTTTGGCGCTGTTCACGCTGACGTTGCCGCATATTCCGGTGGCTAACCAGCAGAAAAACCAGAGCTGGTCGTCCATGCTGGGCCTGGATGCTTTCGCGCTGTTTAAAAACAAGCGTATGGCGATTTTCTTTATCTTCTCAATGATGCTGGGCGCTGAGCTGCAGATTACCAATATGTTCGGTAATACCTTCCTGCACAGCTTCGATAACAACCCGCTGTTCTCCGGTAGCTTCATCGTTGAACACGCCTCGGTGATGATGTCGATCTCGCAGATTTCCGAGACGCTGTTTATCCTGACCATCCCGTTCTTCTTGAGCCGTTACGGTATTAAGAACGTGATGCTTATCAGTATTGTGGCGTGGATGTTGCGCTTCGGCCTGTTTGCCTACGGCGATCCGACACCGTTCGGTACCGTGCTGCTGGTTCTGTCGATGATTGTTTACGGCTGCGCCTTCGACTTCTTCAACATCTCTGGCTCGGTGTTCGTAGAGAAAGAGGTTCGCCCTGAAATCCGCGCCAGCGCACAGGGTATGTTCCTGATGATGACCAACGGCTTCGGCTGTATTCTTGGCGGTCTGGTGAGCGGTAAAGTGGTTGAACACTATACGCTGAACGGTATTACCGACTGGCAGACCGTGTGGCTGATCTTCGCAGGTTACTCGCTGGTTCTGGCTTTTGCCTTCGTAGCGCTGTTTAAATACAAACACGTACGCGTTCCGGCAGGTACCCAAACTATCGCGCACTAACGTTTACGCAGAGATAAGCGGGTTGCCAAAAGGTAACCCGCTTTTTTTGCGCTTACTTCACAACATATCCATACAGACGCTTAATACCGTCGGCATCCGTTTCACTGTAAACACCTTGCAGCTCCGGTGAGAAGCCCGGCAGCAGGTTAACGCCCTCTTCCAGCGCCAGGAAATAACGTTGCACCGCCCCGCCCCAGATTTCGCCCGGTACCACGCACAGCACGCCCGGAGGATAAGGCAGCGCACCTTCTGCCGCAACGCGACCTGCGGCATCAGAAATTCGCACCAGTTCGACATCACCGCGGATGAAAGCGCTGTTCGCATCCTGCGGGTTCATCGCCACGGCAGGCAAACTCTCCTGGCGGAACATCGCTTTTTGCAGATCCTTCACATCAAAGCTGACGTATAAATCGTGCATCTCCTGACACAGTTCACGCAGCGTGTAATCCCGGTAACGTACCGGATACTTGTTGAAGATGGAGGGCAACACGTCCGCCAGCGGCGTATCGTCCTCAATATGCTGCTCAAACTGCGCCAGCATCGCCACCAGTTGCGCCAGTTTCTCGGTGCTTTCTGCCGGAGTCAGCAGGAACAGAATCGAGTTAAGGTCGCATTTCTCCGGCACAATACCGTTTTCACGCAGGTAATGCGCCAGAATCGTCGCCGGAATACCAAACTCAGTATATTGCCCGGTTTGCGCATCAATGCCCGGAGTAGTTAACAACAGCTTGCAGGGATCAACGAAGTACTGGTCGCGCGCGTAGCCGGAAAAACCATGCCATTTAGCACCCGGTTCAAAGCTAAAGAAGCGGCGCTCGCTGGCAATCACTTGCGTCGGATAGCTTTCCCACGGCTTACCATCAACTACCGGAGGAATAAACGGCTGAATCATCTTACAGTGGGTAAGAATCGCTTTACGGGCCTCAATGCCCAGAGCTACACACTCCGCCCATAGCCGACGCCCGCTCTCGCCTTCATGGATTTTGGCGTTAACATCCAGCGCCGCAAACAGCGGGTAAAACGGACTGGTGGACGCATGCAGCATAAATGCATTGTTCAGACGCTTATGCGGACAGAACCGCGCCTGACCACGAATATGGTTATCCTTTTTGTGGATCTGCGAGGTTTGCGAGAATCCGGCCTGCTGTTTGTGTACCGACTGGGTGACAAAGATCCCCGGATCGTTAGCATTAAGCTCCAGTAGCAGCGGTGACCCATCGGCCATCATCGGAATAAATTGCTCGTAGCCAACCCAGGCAGAATCAAACAGGATGTAATCGCACAGGCTACCGATCTTGTCGATAACCTGCCGGGCGTTGTAGATCGTACCGTCATAGGTACCAAGCTGAATGATTGCCAGACGGAACGGGCGCGGCTGGTCAGCCTTGTGCGGCGCAACTTTACGCAGTTGCTGGCGCAGATACGCCTCATCAAAGCAGTGCTCATCAATGCCGCCAATAAAGCCAAACGGATTACGCGCTGCTTCCAGATAAACCGGCGTCGCGCCTGCCTGGATCAGCGCGCCGTGGTGGTTGGACTTATGGTTGTTGCGGTCAAACAACACCAGATCGCCGCGCGTCAGCAGCGCATTGGTCACCACTTTATTCGCCGCAGAAGTCCCGTTCAGCACAAAGTAGGTTTTATCCGCGTGGAAAACTTTCGCGGCAAATTTCTGCGCATGTTTCGCTGATCCCTCATGAATCAGCAGATCTCCCAGCTTAACGTCAGCGTTGCACATATCCGCGCGAAACAGGTTCTCGCCAAAGAACTCGTAGAAATGTCGACCCGCCGGATGCTTCTTAAAAAACTCACCATGCTGGTGCCCCGGACAAGCAAAGGTACTGCTCCCCATTTCAACATACTGGGTCAGCGTGTCATAGAACGGCGGCAGCAACTCTTCCTCATACCGACGGGCGGCAGACTCCAGCTCCAGCCAGTCCTGCGCATTGCCGCAGATAACCGCTTCAACGTCTGCCAGGACATCCACGTTGGTCTCTGAAAATATAAACACCGGTATGTGAAACCCGGTGCGTTTCAGCAAAGCCAGGATCCCGCTGCGGCTGTCCGCAACGGTAATGACGACTGCCGCGACGTCAGTAAAATCGGTACTGTCCAGCGTCACCACCTTGCGATGAGTAGACAGACGGGAAACCAGTTCACCACTGGCGGCAATATTCATTGATTTCATAAGTGCAAAAACCCGTATCGGGAGAATCAAAAGTCCCGGGCAAAGCCGCATTGCTATGCCCCACGAAATGACAGGTCAAACTGGTCACCAGCCCCGACCGCCAGACATCAGTAAAAGCAGATAGCCTCTGATTTTACTGTTATCCTGCAGTGAGCGTGCGCTGCCCTCACCGCATGGTGGGAGAGTATAGATAAGTCGCAGGAAGGGGCAAACGTCGCGCAAAAAGGCGATATTGAAGGCGATGTAGGGGGAGTAATGTCATCCCAGGCAGCCCCATTCAGACAGGAGAAAATTCGCGCAATCATGGCACCTTTCACCTACAGGCGCAAGATAAAATCCTGTGCTTAAACCTCACAGATAAACAAACATTTCGTCTGAAAATAGCGGCATAATAATGCAATCTGAAACATAATTTCACCCAGACAATTGCCTTTAACATCAATACGATAATAGGTATGCAGGAGCTAACGTGGTAATCGGACCCTTTATTAATGCCAGCGCCATTTTACTCGGTGGCGTTCTTGGCGCGCTGCTCAGCCAGCACTTACCCGAACGTATTCGGATCTCAATGACCTCAATATTCGGGTTGTGCTCGTTGGGGATTGGTATCCTGCTGGTTATCAAATGCGCTAACTTGCCGGTGATGGTGCTGGCAACGCTGCTCGGCGCGCTGATCGGCGAGTTCTGTCATCTGGAAAAAGGCATTAATACCGCTGTCGCCAAAGCGCAGCAGCTTTTCACCAAATCGGATGTCAATGCAACACACGAATCTTTCATCCAAAGCTACGTGGCTATCATCGTGCTGTTTTGCGCCAGCGGGACCGGGATCTTCGGTGCGATCCATGAAGGGATGACCGGCGATCCTAATATTTTAATCGCCAAGTCATTTTTGGATTTCTTCACGGCCATCATCTTTGCCTGCTCATTAGGAATCGCGGTATCGGCAATTTGTGTGCCGATGCTGGCAATTCAGTTGACGCTCGCCACCTGCGCGGCTCTGATTTTACCGCTGACAACCCCAGCCATGATGGCCGATTTCAGCGCGGTAGGCGGACTGCTGTTGCTGGCGACGGGTCTACGTATTTGCGGAATCAAAATGTTTGCGGTGGTGAATATGCTTCCCGCCCTGCTGCTGGCAATGCCGCTTTCCGCAGCATGGACGGCATTTTTTGCCTGAGAATGCGTGCAATACCAGCAATGTGGTGATAGATTGTGCAGTCTGCATTGATTTGAAGAAATTTCGTTGACGAAACGAAGTGAATCGGGTTTAATGCGCCTCGTTGCCCGGATAGCTCAGTCGGTAGAGCAGGGGATTGAAAATCCCCGTGTCCTTGGTTCGATTCCGAGTCCGGGCACCACTATTTGGAAGAACCCGCCTATGGCGGGTTTTTTGCTTTTGGCGAATAGTCACTATTCTCTCTTCACCGAACTTTGTTTCAACAGCGCATAACGATTAAGAAGCTGATTAAGCCGCATATCGA
This sequence comes from Citrobacter sp. wls716, assembly GCF_005280975.1. Classification (NCBI taxonomy): domain Bacteria; kingdom Pseudomonadati; phylum Pseudomonadota; class Gammaproteobacteria; order Enterobacterales; family Enterobacteriaceae; genus Citrobacter; species Citrobacter sp. wls716. Next base: position 14,404 of record NZ_SZWX01000015.1, on the reverse strand, counting down.
GCTGCTGATACAACGCGGGTGATACCCTCCCCTGCAGGCTTAATTCCTCATCGATTTGACGCAATAACTCTTCTGTCGGCGGCGTTTGGTCAAGCTGGCGGCGGATAGTGAAAATGGCTGATTTCAGCTCCGACCCCGTCAGATATTTACCTTTGCGTTCATCAAGCGTATTTAGCCTGGCGGTTAACGCTTCCAGCCCCTGCTGGGCATCATGCCAGTTTTGCAGAGCGCTTTCCGGCAACGCTTCCGTGGTTAACGCTTTTTGTAACCCACTAACGAATGTCGTAGCCTGCGATTCCTCCGGCCATAGGGTGACTAACTGCTGTGCTAATGATGCGGCATACTCCCTCGACCATAGAGGTGACAGGTCATGTAAAACGTCCAATTGCCCTTGCGTTGCGACAATTATGTCCTGCTTCTGCTCCTTCAAATCTGAAGATTGCCTCAACGTGGACAATTGCTCTGGCGACAGCATCTGCGGCAATGGCTTCACCAGTTCATATCCGTCGGCGCGCATATGAGTGATACCAAGAAAAGCACCTGTAGTTACGAACGCAGTCACCATGACACCGATAGCAAACCCTAACCACATCCGTCGGGCTCCATGTTCGGTTTGAGTAGCAAAAACCGTTGCGCTCGATTGCGCTGGTGACACGGGTTCATTAACCACAAAGACCAACTGTGGCAAAGACGTTTCAACGTTAATGGTCGCACCTGAAGCCGGCATCGTCACAACGGCTGAGCCCGAATCCGCTTCTGACTTCTCCAGGCGTAAAGCGGCATTGTGCATCCAGGTAACAACAGCCTCCAGTTTACTCAGCGCTTTCAACTCAAGCCGTTGCAGCACTTCGCAGGCATGTTTTAAACGCTGTTCAACCCGATACACCATTGATAAATCAGTATATGACAGCGTCAGCGTACGCAATTCTTGCTGTAACCGGGCAGACAGCCATGCCAGAATCTCAACGCGGGCATGGGTTTGCTGCGGCCATATAGCACTCCAGTGGTGAGTCAATAAGGCGTCCATGAGTTCCGCGCCTTCAGCAAGCCCCATCAGGCCCGTATTACGTATTCTTCCGACGGTATACCAGGCCAGGGTTTGCAATTCGACGCCGTTATGGCGAAACAAAGTCAGGCTTAACTGTTCAACCTTTTGCCAGTCAACGTCCGGGCGCGCGGGATGAGTCAGCTTGCTGATTTCATCGCGTAGCTGCCCGAACTCCGTGAAAGCACGCGGGTCGCCACCGGCGCTGATGCGATTCGTCTCCATATCAGTACGCTCCTGTCTCAAGCCAACCCTGTTTTTTCAGGTGGCGGATGAGCACCCGTCCCTCGGGGGTAAAATCAGTGCCATAACGAACAACGCCAAGGTCCTGAAGTTCGGCATCGATGGAGTAGCGTAAATGCCCTGGCGATTCCTGCTCCTGCATTGTGACCTGAATACCGTTCAGTCGCGGTTCATACTTCAATAAAACCAGAGAAAGTGTGCTGATAAGCTGATGTGCCGTTCCCGGCATACCCTGGAGGATTTTGGTCATATCCGGCAGACCGTAGTCGGGTAAATGTTTAAGGCTACCGGCACGCGTATTCAAAATACGCTGCATATTATCGAGAACGGACAAGATGACCTGCGTGTTTTCGCTGACTGCGTGCAAAGGAAAACCACCGGAAAAATTACCCAACAACATGTCATAAAGAGAAGGTCGTTTAATCATGACTCGTCCTCCTGCATCAGAAGAACCAGAGCCTGAGAATTTAATTCAATCACGCGCGCTTTATCAGAATCGAGATCTTCACGCCCCAATACTACACGCCATGAATCCTCAGACTGATCGGGAGAAATGAACATTCCCGCAACGCCAACATATTGCGCTTCCATTTCGAGTGGAATATCGACAGTTACGCTTTCACCAGGACGTACCCGAATATCTTTCTGAGCCAGTAAATCTGCTTTCACCACCGTACTGTCTTGCGCAAATAAAGACTGATAGTTTGTCGAATCAAATGCTTTACGATCTTTGAGTTGGTAAACACGTACGACTGTTGAAAGCGCGATGCCCTGCGCATTTTTATTAGCGCCCTCTCTGGCGCAAAGATCCAAATGCAATGTTTTAATTTCCTTATAAAAAATTGACTTCGTTAATGACACCGTACCTTCAGATATTTTCTGTGTCAGACCACATCCGGTTACCAGACCGGTCATTGCGGTTATTACGGCAAAATTAATAGCGATAATCGCCAGTCTCATCGGCTTCCCTCCGCTGATCGTGTTGACTAAGGCTCTGCCAGAGCCCAAGTTTAATCGTTATGAGTTGATTCTTAATTTCCGGATTATCCAGACGCATTACAGCCGTGCGGCCGAGCTGTACTGCTCGTTCGCTGTTATTACTGGTAAGTTGAGCATCCGGAAGCGCTGAACGAGGAATACGTAATTGCAGCCTCGCATTCACTCTGGCACCTAAATAAACGTGCAGGAGAGCGAGAAAATCATGGTAAAGCTGACCGCCGGGCAACCAGTCGCGAACCTCATCAGGAACATCCGTGGTTAGCGTAATAAGCACCTGACTGTTAATATCTACGGCGCTATGCCCAATCACCGGGCGAGAATGGAGGCTAACGGGTTGACGCGCACTCATTTTTAACGCCTTATCCAGCAGGACGAAGCGTTTATCATGAGGGGTCACGGTGATATTTGTTATTGGCGATAATAAAGAAACCAGCGCGGATATTCCTTCCGCCGTACGTGTTGGCATTCTCATTATTCCTAACAGCGCCAAAAAACGCGATAGCGGGGCTTGCGTTTGCGTGGCGCATCCTGGAATCCCCAACCCGGTTAGTCCCAGTAAATATTGCGATGTTTCATCTGTACCGCCGGGACGAAAGGTCGCTGGATAACTGTATTTACGCCAGATTCGATAAAACTGCGTAATTAAGCGGTGATTAAAAATATCCAGAAACTCAGCGGCAACGTCCGAACCTTCCTGACGCTGGGCGATATCATCCTGATAGGTTGTCGGTAGCGGCGACTCCACGCCATACAACCCCATAAAAGTGACACGAACCGTTGGCGGCAGTGTGGGATGCTGCAGATCATATTCTGCACTTTTTAGCTCACCCGCTGGGAACCCCATCCCCGGATGAGGGCGAAAACGAATGGCATCGAAGCGCGGACTTTGCTGGCTTCCTGGAGCTGGCGCTTGCGGGTTCCCCTGTTCCAACAACTGGCAGAAACGATAAAAATTGGTACGTGGCAGGTTTTCGCCAAGGCTATTTAGCAGCCGGGTAGCCGCTGATTGTGATTCTCTTTCCATCGCAAGCTTTTCCCTGCCGGCTGTATGATTAAAGTAAGCTGATTAAACAAATGAATATCCGCATATAATGCAAAAAAGCGGTTAAGCATTTCTCCAAACAGATGAATATCGCCCTCACCGGTAAATCCGTTCTCATCAAGCGTTATTTCGATGTCCACACCACGGAGTAGAAATCCTTTTTCAAAGCGCTGTATTTCATGTTGTTGAACATCCATGATCGCATCCAGACGACGATAATTAAGCTCATCATCCTGCCAGTTATAGAGAGACAACGTTCCTTTGAGCACTTCAGCGCTGGCCATCATATTCAGAAAGCTGGACCCGAGGTGGCTTAAGACGCGCCAGTGAAAACGATCCTCGGCGGGAGGATAAGCCGGTAGCGTCGGTTTACACAGATTGCGCACGGCAAGCGGCGTCTGGAGGATCTGCTCACAACGATTAAGCAATGAACTCTGCAAAGCTCGCCTGGGTAGCTGACCGTTTGTTCCGGTCACTTTCAATGACACGGTTTCATACTCAGCAAGACGATCCCGCTCCCAGGCGTCACCGCCGAGGATCAGCCAGGTGTCATACAATCCGGATACGCCGCGCCTGACGCGTGTATGGTAGTAACGTTCGGGCGCATTACGACGCATCGTGCCTCCCTTGTGGCGAAAGCTGGTGAATGGGGCATAAACGGCATTACGCGCCCGCTGCGAACCAGAAACCGCATCCACCGAATAAATTTCCGTGTGACCATCCTGCAATCTGCGCGGACGCAGCAAATATTCGCTTTCCAGTCCATTAACCACCAGCGGATCGGCTTCCAGAGTGAAGAGATTAATAACCGGAACGCAGTGCAGACGGATATTTTCACTCCCCAAAGGAAGCTCAGAACTCCACTGTTGAGTCAGTACAGCTTCTATTTCAAAACAATCTATACCGGCAGGAAACGTTACCTTTTCCAGACCGTTAAGATGGACAAACATAAATTTTTCGCGGAACGTAAAATACTCAAGCAATAATTGCCAGCCGCCAAACGCCGCATCACCTTTTGGCCATAAACTGTCTTCACTGGCAAATCCGCCCGGGGAAAAGTGCCCCTCCAGGTGAATACGCTCTACGCTGTTGGGGAGTCTCAAATAAAGAGAGGCCAGACGCTTTGTCAAAGCAAGGTGCAGCGCGTGGGTCACCGGCGCGTCACCGCTCAGGTAAAGGCTGAGACGCGTCAGATCGGTTTGCGACCAGTCCATCTGTGGATTGCACTTTATTCGCATACGGATGACCGAGCGTCCGTCAGGTTCGGCATCGATATTCACCGCCGTAACAGACAGTGGGCTGAGCGTGACGGGCTGGGTAGTACGATACTGACATACCGTTTTTTTAGGACCGACGGGCTGGGACAATACGCCAAACCCCGCATTAATCCGTTCGCTCATTTTCAGCACATTAGTATCCGGTAAAAGTTCGACAATGCTTAAGGAGGGAATAGTGCGTAAATAATGTGGCCATAGCAGACTCATCAAGCCTTCGGTAAATTCAGGAAGATGATCGTCTATTTTGGCGCGCAATCGCCCCATCGAAAATGCAAAACCTTCGAACAGCCGCTCCACATAGGGATCGGGGATACCGGCTTTGTCCAGATCCAACATGGCGGCACGATCCGGATGCGCCTGCGCAAACTCTTTTGCCGCTTCCCTTAAATAGCGCATTTCCGCGTCATAATAACGCAGAGTTAAATCTTCCATTTTACAGTTCGCTTATTTTGTTTTTTCTTTAGCCGCATAAAACGGCGGCTCTGGCGGGATCAATGGCGACCAGCCCAGACAACAGTGACTCCATCTCTGGCGCCAGACGTGCTTTGTCGCTTTCACTGCGATTGGCTTTTAAACGCAGAAGCTTCAGCCGTCGCGCTTTGACTTCAAACAGCAGTTCAGGCTCCCACTGTTTGAGAGTGAGAGAGTGCGCAGTCGTATTCAACTCGCCAAGCAAATGCAGCGCGAGATCGTTGCGCCCACACTGTTCCGTCAGACGGGCCATCAACAGCTGGCGTACCCAACGCTGTCGACGTGAAATAATGCCAGGTCGAGCCTGAAGCCAGGCGAGCGCTGCTTCAATGCCTTCGCTATCCGCCAGCGTCAGGGCCTCGCTTTCAAGCAGCAGGATATCGTCATCCTCCCCGACGGTAGCCGCCGCAATTTTATCCGTCTGCCAGTCGCTTTCCTGCAGCACGTCACGGGCTATCCATTCACGCGTGACGTCATCGGCAAAGGGCGTTCCGTCATTAAATGCCAGCGTTTCCAGACCCGGCATCCGATGCAGCAGCATTTTCAGATCGCTGATGATAATGGCGGCATGTTTATCCCATGGCGATCCCGCCCTGGTTAATGCCTGATGAAGGTACCACTGCACGTCCAGCCAGAAATGATTCACTCCCTCAACAAATAAGCTGTCAGTTAGCTCAATCAGTTCGGTCCAGCTTTGCTGCAAATACAGACGCTTGAGCTGGGCGCGGTAATCACTCTTAGGTGGCACCAGCCGTGTACGCCCGGCGCCATCTGGCGGTGGAAGCTGGCTAACCGTATCGAGCCGCACGCTTTTCATCAAATGATGCGCCGCCAGCCAGCCGTCCGGCTGATCGCTCAGGTATTTCGCCAGCACCCGTGCCTGCTCCAGCAGCTCCCGGCCAGAGGCAATACTTTTGAGGACGGGAGTTTCTGCGCTGTACCGACCGGTTTGCGGACTGACATTTTGCGGAACCAGCGCCTGAGCGCCGCCAGACTGTGCCAGACGATTCTCCAGCGCGCTATACAGCGCCCCAAGCCCTGGACGAATGCTCTCTTCTTGCTGAACAAACTGCTGCTCCAGCAGCATCAGCGCACCGGCGATCCGCTGCGCGTCAGGTCGTGAAACTTCGGGGAAACGTGTCAGACTATCCAGCATCCGCCCGCCGGCCAGCCATTCCAGCGCGGCCTTATGGCTGTTGGCTCTTAAGGGATGGAGAGAATTGCCATACTGCTGCATCAGGCCAGCCAACAAAATCAGACCATCGGCCAGGCCGGACTCACCATCCTGATGCAAACGCGCCCAAGTGTAGTAGGTGACAACACGGACATCCTTACAGGTGTGGATCAGCAGTTTTTCCGCAAGCTCAACGATGAGATCCGTTTGTGCGCCTGAAAGTTTATTCACCTCCTCTCGCATGCGCTGAAAATCATCGTCATAGCCGGGATCTTCCCCGCCCGGGTTGGTTGCGGAAACGGGCAATAACCAGTTTTGCCACAGCGCAATTTGCGTTTGCGCCTGTTCCATTAGCTGCTGTTGTTCATCTGGCGAAGCTGTGCTGGCAGCCAGTAGACGTTTCAAAGCGCTCATTCTTCTTCCTCAGAGGGGGACTGGCTGACAACAAAAATTGCTTCTGGTAGTTCAAAGTCGCGGAGTTTGAGTAATGCGAGCGGGCCTTCACCCGCTTCCGTTCGCAGGGTGTAGTTCAGCGGCAATCCATCCTGAGCAGTCCAGCGCAGGTTAAAACCGCTGCTCACGCCAGCGTTGTCGGTTACCTCCGCTTTCTCAAGCAGTCTTATCCACCCCCAGGTACCGGGGTTATCTGAGTAGATTCGGGCTCCCGTATTTGTACTCACCCAGCTTAGGGTTGCCCCTGACGCTTGCGTATCGGCTGGCCAGACAACGTTTTTCCACGCTGGCATCTGATTAACGTAGGTGAGTTTCTGCCCATCCAGCACGAGATCGGTTTGCATCACATCCCGCGCCGTTCCAGGACGCAGTTCAAAACGCATCCCGGCTTCTCCACGAATAAATGCGACATCCGCAATTTGACTGAGCTGGTCCATCGCCTCAAGGAATGTCGGATTAAACACCAGTCCCTGAGCATTCACCGTGTCGGCAACCCAGCGGCTTCCCTGTTTATGCAGCACACCGCTTAAATGGCTTTCGAGAAAATGCGGGATCCGGCCATTATCGCTTCGCAGATATTGCGCCAGCAGCGGCAGAGAAGCCTCGCTGCCGACATCACGAAACGGATAACGTCCACCAAATGCGCTGTTCCAGTCATTCACAATCAGCGCCTTCCATTGCGCATTCAGGCCCGCCGCGGTTGGTTGCAACACCTGCTGCCATGACTGCTCCAGCGGCTGAACAAACATCGTTTGACCAAATCCACCCCATGCTTGCCCCAGACTGGCCGCCACCAGATTGCCATAGTCACGCGTGGTAGTGAGATCGACGGTTTTACCCTGAAACACCGTTTGCGCCAGCGCCTGACTCATTCCCTGCGGATCGGCAGCGTTAGTAATCTGCTGGAGTTTCAGCCTGACCTGCGTTACCCGGGTCAGGTAGGTTTGCAGACTAAGGTGGCTGATATCCTGGCCAGCCGATTGTTCATCCATCAATGCCAGGATTGGCGAGAAGGTACCCGCCATAGGGCCTTCTTCTCGCGCATGCTGGTCAATAGTCTGATTTTCTTTAGTGTTAAACAGATCCTTTGCCGACTTCACCAGTGAGTCCGACAGCGCTTCACCGGTTAACCCTGTGCGTCCCTGAACGGCGAGCGTATTCATTAGCGCAACCAGAGGAGACTGACGGATATCTGCAATCAACGTGAGTTGATCGATAGCATCACTTAGCGTTTGGGTGCGCTGCCAGCGAATACTGTTGAGAAAATCCAGCCAGCTGTCGGCAAAATCCGTGAAGTAACGCTCGCTAAGACGCGCCTTTAAGGCCTGTGGAGAGAGAGGGTCGCTTGCAGAATGCGTATCATCCCCCAGTACCTGATCCATTTCTTCCCGGCGGTTGTTTACGATTTTCTCTATGGCGGGCAAAACCTCCTCTTCCCAGGCTTTGCGGGTATACACGCCAGCAACTGAATTCCGGGTATAAAATACGTGGTCTGCCCGGGTATCGCCGGTCATGTCTTCCAGACGAAGTTCGGTGTAATGCGGCGTTACCTGTTCAATGATTTTCTGATACAGGGCGGCTTCGCCATTGCGGATCCCCATCTGACGAATTAACAGCGTTCGCACCTGGCTAATAAGATTTTTATCCGCTGTTATTTTCCATTCAGGATGCACCTGAAGGTTTTCGCCCCAGAACTGCCAAAGCCCAGGCCCAACGCCCTGCCATGATGCGCGCGAAATACCCGCTCTCTCCGGCCAGTCTTGCATTAGCGCCTGACTAAAAAATGATGCCTCCATCTGCTCAGGCCGGGAGAGCATCAGATACATTTTCAGCTGGTTGTAGGCGATCTTTGCCTGGGCGGAAAACTGCGGACTGTCTGGAGCCAGTCGGGTTAACGCCGTTAATTCCTGAGTGAGATGTTGCGCGGCTTCATCACGCAGGAGCGGAATAGCGATACGCGTATAACGTGGCCATAGCGCATCCAACAGAGCATCATTTTGGCTTAAGCCGAAGCGGTAGTACCACGGCGCCCCATTCAGTTGACGCCAGCGAAGCATGCCTGGGGTTTGCTGAAGCGCGGACAGCGCCGTAAGACGCTCGGCGAGCGGTTCATCCGCACCACCTGCCAGTCTCGCCTGGTCCAGGCTTTCGCCGATCAGATTGCGATTCGCAAGAAAAGATACCACCATTCCTGCGCCCCATAGCAGCATCAAACCAGCGGTACCGACTGCCAGCACACGCATCCCTGAACGGCCTGTGCGCTGTGCCCTAAGTTCAGCAGGTAACGCAGGGAGCGAATCAAGCAGCGCGCGCCAGCGCTCATCACGCGTCCAGGCATGCGCCACACGCGGTGAAGTACTTTCCACATGCTGACTCAAGACTACCGCCGCCAGCGGCAGAGGCCGATGCAGGCTGAAAAAAGCAGATAACGCGTCGCTGATGGCTTCTGCGTTTTGCGTGAGCGCATTCGCCATTTTTAGTAAGAAGTTATCGTGGATATTGCGCGTAACCTGCTGCGAACCCTGTTCCGCCAACTGCATTACCAGCGCGGCCAGCTGCGAACGGCATAACGCCGTTGTACATCCTGCAGGGAAAAAACACGTCGCAGACTGGGCTATCGCGGCATTCAGAACGGATTGAGCGCCATGCAGCGACCAGAGGTATAACGGCACTCGCCAGCGAAGCGTGGTAAATACAGCCTGAAGATGGCGGGCAGCATTATCTATTTGTTCTGCGGTTAAAGAAACAACAGGTGCCGATTGAACCAATGAATCCTGGTGCTGAAAAGTGGGGGTTACCCATACAATCCCATCCAGCGGGCGCCGATGCAGCTTGCGTATCGCCTCGAACAGCGTGGCATCTGGCACACCAGTTAGCCCGCCCCCCCAGATTAACATCACGCCATCCCCTTCAACCCAGCGCAGAGAGGTGAGTTTTGGCACCAGTAGCTCAACCTGAATGACATCCCCCATTACCAGCAGGATATGCGTTTTGGCTCGCCAGCGGCGACCGTAATTATCTTTAAGTGTAGAGCTGAAATTAATGAATATATTATTGTCCAATGTAGCTGCCGTATTAGTTCCTACATTTGACTTAAAAGCTGACTTCCATGGTAAAAAAAATAAAAAATGGATTTATATTTAATTAATGGGGTATACGACATTAGCATTGATTTCAAAGCATTCATTTGCCATATTTTAAAAATATAACACAGTGCTAATAAAACTGTTACAACAACTATTATCCTTGTTGTTTGGGTACTCACTCCCAAATACTCTCCGTAGTAAAAAAGTACGACGTAACATGTTAAACCAACAACAACCAAAATACATACCAAACCAAATAACCGCAGCAAACTGGACTTTTGCATATATCTATTCCTGATTTCTAATTTTTTTAACCCTCGATAATATAATCCTACCATTCGACTCTGAAAATATTATATCAACAGCACTCACGTTTTTTCCATTTAATAAAGAAAACATCAACATCATCCAGATATCAAACTCTCCCTGAATGCCGATATATAACTCAGCGTAATACTGTTCAAGATTGTTATTATGTTCGTTAAGAAGAATTGCTGCCTTAGCTACATCTTTTTTATCACTATGTTTTCCTATCAATAAATTGTTGATCATCCCGGTTCTGGCCTGATAAAAAATCAAATCGTTAAGATCTTTGATCAGATGACTTTCATCTGTAGAAATAGACCTGTACAATCGTGCCTTCTCAGAAATATTATTTTGATTAACTAAAACAGTCGGAGCAAAAAGAAAAGCACACAAACCATCGCCAGTTCCATGGTGATTATCTTTGATTTCTTTTGATTTTTCTCCTACAATAATTAATCTGAATTTATCCTCCGTAACACTTAGCCATTCATTAATATTTAATACATAATCGTGCAAGATAATTTCACTGTTATTAATTATGTCATCAGAAAGCCCAAGTCGTTTCCAGGCCAATAAAAAAGACTGCCATGCTGAAGTCCCTGACATCTGACCAACAATAAAATTAATAACCAAACCTTTTTAGAAGTAATATCAATTAATCTAGCTCTCATTGGAACTAATAACTCATGGAATAAAATAGTATAATCAATCGATTCTGGAAAATGTAATGCCCTGGTTCCAATGGTATTGAACTCACTTCCTTCACGTAAATTGGGTATCTGTGATTCTTCAGGAAAGAGATAGCTGTAATCTACAATACTTATATAACCAGACGCCCATTCAGACCACTCATAGTCAATATTAGAACTTTCCGTTGATATCATTTCATTTTTTTCAAGAGACACGCCGAGCTGAAATAATCGAAGCCCTATGTATATAATAAATAACAAAGAAAAAATTAATGATATTATAAAAGCACAATATATGGAATTACTATTATGAGTAATATAATAAAACAAACCAAATAGCAGAACAACAGTTATTAACAATGAGAAAAAAACACCACTATCTCGACCCCACCTAATAGAAGGTACAGGTTGCATTGCCTTTTTATCAGGAATATTCCAACTCATTTTAACTTACCAGATCCCCGTACAGGGAAGTGTTGAAATAACATAGCAACCGCATTGACACATGCATTTATGCACAGCTACTGGTTTTCCATCTGAGATCCATTCTGTAGACCCCTGGATTATCTTATTTACGCCATGAAATGGAATTGGACATATAACAGTATCACCAAGCAATGCGACGCCTAAACCATCGATAATTATCGTTGACGAAACCGAAATTACTTTACCGCCACTACTTAATGGATCATTGAGTCTGACTAAGCCTAGAAACATAAATCCTCGCTATAAAAGAATATAACTATCGACATATAAATTTTCTAAAAAAGATAAAAACACTCTTTCCAGTATAACTACATGATTAGACAACTGTAATTTCTTACCTGTTAAAAACATTAGTTTGAAATTAAACCCACAAAAAAACGGCTAATAGTAATAAAACCACCATCCTGATTTAAGTAATCGAATAGATCGCCCTTGTTTCTTAAATTCTTTTATCTTTTTCTTGTCGTGTTTCAGAAGGTCAATATTGGTCACATTTTCCCAGCCAGCAACAGTCAATATCTCCTCCGTCAGCTGTTCTTTCGGAAAGGGATGCCGTCGCCAGATCGTCCATATTGCGGGGAGGATATACAGAAAGGTTCCCATGGTCAGGAACATCGTTACCCCACTCACTATTTTTTCAGTAACAACCCAGCCGTCCTGATAAATAAACACTATCAACATCATAATAATTAACAAAATAACGACCGAAATGGGGACTTTCATCGCGTCTATTCGTGCCCGTCGTATTCCCTGGTAACACCACGGTGGCATGGTCAGCGAACGCGCATGCGGCCGGACAAGGGCATATACCAGGTACTCCTCTCCCACTGGCGCGGCAATCAGTTCCACTTCCTCACCTTCCCGGCAATAGGGCGCGCCCAGCCACCCTGAAAAGGGTCGGCCGTTGATTTCGCCAGTAACGTACCACGCTGCAGCTGGAACCCTGTCTTCATTGCTCGCCACCATGCCCTGTGCCGTTGCTGCTGACCCCGTCGAGGCCAGCACCATCGCGGCAGACGCCATGTTCTCATCCTGCCTGCTGAAATATTCCCACGTCTGCGGATAGGCTTTGGTGTCAAAATAGAGCGTCAGGCAGCGCTGGTGGTAGTTTGTCACCACGCCACTGACCTTTATCAGCGGGGCTGGCGGAGGCAGTACCGGGTCCGGTGGCATATCGGCCAGCGCTTTTGCCCGCTGCTTTTCTTCACGGTACAGTTCTGCCAGCCGTTTTTTATGCTTCTTCTTGCCGTCCGATTCATAGTACGCAATGGTTTGTCTTAATTTTATCCACTCTCTGCGCTCCCGGAGATAGTTTTCTTTCACATACCCTTTTCCCTTCTCCAGTCCCCGGATATAGGCCCGGGGCATATCGGCAAACAGCTCGTCATCGTCTGTCATAGTATTTAATCTTTTAATTCCGGCTAATAGTAATAAAACCACCATCCTGATGTCATTACCCGAACAGATTTCCCGTTCTTTTTTAATTCTTTAATTCTTCTGCGCTTTAATCTCCGCAAATCAATATTGGTCACATTATCCCAGCCAGCAACAGTCAATATCTCCTCCGTCAGCTGTTCTTTCGGAAAGGGATGCCGTCGCCAGATCGTCCATATTGCGGGGAGGATATACAGAAAGGTTCCCATGGTCAGGAACATCGTTACCCCACTCACTATTTTTTCAGTAACAACCCAGCCGTCCTGATAAATAAACACTATCAACATCATAATAATTAACAAAATAACGACCGAAATGGGGACTTTCATCGCGTCTATTCGTGCCCGTCGTATTCCCTGGTAACACCACGGTGGCATGGTCAGCGAACGCGCATGCGGCCGGACAAGGGCATATACCAGGTACTCCTCTCCCACTGGCGCGGCAATCAGTTCCACTTCCTCACCTTCCCGGCAATAGGGCGCGCCCAGCCCCCCTGAAAAGGACCGGCCGTTGATTTCGCCCGTGACGTACCACGCTGCAGCTGGAACCCTGTCTTCATTGCTCGCCACCATGCCCTGTGCCGTTGCTGCTGACCCCGTCGAGGCCAGCACCATCGCGGCAGACGCCATGTTCTCATCCTGCCTGCTGAAATATTCCCACGTCTGCGGATAGGCTTTGGTGTCAAAATAGAGCGTCAGGCAGCGCTGGTGGTAGTTTGTCACCACGCCACTGACCTTTATCAGCGGGGCTGGCGGAGGCAGTACCGGGTCCGGTGGCATATCAGCCAGCGCTTTTGCCCGCTGCTTTTCTTCACGGTACAGTTCTGCCAGCCGTTTTTTATGCTTCTTCTTGCCGTCCGATTCATAGTACGCAATGGTTTGTCTTAATTTTATCCACTCTCTGCGCTCCCGGAGATAGTTTTCTTTCACATACCCTTTTCCCTTCTCCAGTCCCCGGATATAGGCCCGGGGCATATCGGCAAACAGCTCGTCATCGTCTGTCATAGTATTTAATCTTTTAATTCCGGCTAATAGTAATAAAACCACCATCCTGATGTCATTACCCGAACAGATTTCCCGTTCTTTTTTAATTCTTTAATTCTTCTGCGCTTTAATCTCCGCAAATCAATATTGGTCACATTATCCCAGCCAGCAACAGTCAATATCTCCTCCGTCAGCTGTTCTTTCGGAAAGGGATGCCGTCGCCAGATAGTCCATATTGCGGGGAAGATATACAGAAAGGTTCCCGTAACCAAAAATATCGTTATCACTTGCCGTAATCCTTCACTAAGAACCCAATCTTCTTTATACAATCCCACTACCAGCAGCAGAATAGCCAGAAGAATAACGACCGAAATGGGGACTTTCATCGCGTCTATTCGTGCCCGTCGTATTCCCTGGTAACACCACGGTGGCATGGTCAGCGAACGCGCATGCGGCCGGACAAGGGCATATACCAGGTACTCCTCTCCCACTCGGACAAGGGCATATACCAGGTACTCCTCTCCTACCGGCGCGGCAATCAGTTCCACTTCCTCACCTTCCCGGCAATAGGGCGCGCCCAGCCACCCTGAAAAGGGTCGGCCGTTGATTTCGCCAGTACTCACCTTCCCGGCAATAGGGCGCGCCCAGCCCCCCTGAAAAGGACCGGCCGTTGATTTCGCCCGTGACGTACCACGCTGCAGCTGGAACCCTGTCTT
>NZ_SZWX01000037.1:0-41814 GCF_005280975.1 Citrobacter sp. wls716 | reverse complement strand
CTAGAGTTCGAATCTCTACGCTTCCGCCAAATTTAACAAGGGGTTAGCTAAACGCTAACCCCTTTGTTTTTTTAGCAGAAGAATAAAGAAAGAATATTCGGAAAGAATATAATAATACTGAAATGCATAACTATGCATAAAAATACATAGTTATGTTTTTTTGATGATGAATTTTGATCTAACATCGATATAGCAACCTCGTTTTTGATATTTTCTTGATTTTTCAGCAAAAATGTGGATAGTTGACCCTGAATTAGTCATGAAGAGGGAATATCGTGTCTGCAACTATCCATAATTTTATTGTTCATCAAATTAAGCGTGACAGCTCTAGAGCTGCAATGTTAATAGAGCGCTTTCAAGAGAATGATATAGATGAGCTTACTACTGATGTTGTTAGTAGTCTTTTAAGCTTATTTAATAAGACCGGATTACAGACTGGAACTTTTAGCCAAGTTAGCGGAAAACCTAAATTTGAACAGGTTTTAGAAAGATATTCTTCAATCAATGATGATGTTTTTTCTTTCCCTGATTTCACTCAAATGTCAATTGATTTGGCTAGAATTCTTGAAGGTGAAATGAATAAAGGCGCTGGTAAAATAGCGAAGCCAACATATATTGTCTTTTTTCATCACTCATTCGGTTCTAAACACTATTTATCAGTTATTACTCTTCTCGAAACAAAAGGTTTTACTCTAGAGGAACTATCGTTCAAGCTTATTGATAGACTTGATCTTGATAAATTGCATCTTGCAGCAAGAATAAGACTTAATGATTGGAACGATGAAATAGATGAAAGATATATATCTTTTAGAGTAGGGCGTGCAAGCGAAATTCGTGATTACTTTAAAGATTTCATAGGTTGCGAAGAATTCACTCAGGCTAAAATTGAAACTAAAGGATTAGTTGATGCTATCAAACATTGCTTGCAACTAGTTCATGAAAGTGAACCACAAATAATAAATGAAAAACTAGAATTGGCAGAGGATTTTTGTAAAAAGCATAAGGATGATGATGGGAAAATCAGTCTCGAAGTTTTAGGCAGACATTTGTTTCCTGAACATGAACATCTTCTCCTTAATGTGGCACAAAATGAACCGTACAATTTAAGTGAACGTGTTAGTATTGATAACACAGGTTTGAAAGCGTTAGTTCGTTATCGCGGCAGTGATAAAAGGATGAGCATAAGTTTCGATGCTGATTTATTAACATCTAAAACGGTTGAATTTGACTCAACAACTGGAAAATTAACATTCAATCAGATACCAATCGTTTTACGAAAAGCATTAGAAAAGGGATAATGTAGGGGGCTGAAATGGCTAGATTTGAAAGTATAAAACAATTACTCGCGTCGTCCTGTGAGGATATTGTTTATGCTGATGATATTGTCCATGTTCATCTGCCAATGGTTCAGACAGTATATGATTTCGCATCAATGTGTGCTGAACAAAATTTAATATCACAGACGTTTTCATTTATTTTTAAAGGGCAGTCTCGTGATAGAGTATTCAGTCTATGGGATGAACTCCCATCATCTATTACTAATGGAAATATCACTACCTTTGAGGTTTCACTAAATCTCAAATCTATGCGCATGAGTGGTATTCATGTTTATTACGATGAAAATGAGTTAATCGAAATATGCCCTTTGTCGCCAGAGCGATTTCTAATAATAAAGTTAGGGATAAATAATGGTGATTGTACTATCTGTCCTGACGAATATTCAAAAAATGAAATAGCTAGGTACCGACAAGTTAAAAAAATATGGGATCTGCTTTCATCTTGCTCTGATCACCAAGATGGGCATGAATTAATATTTTTATATAAGCAAAAGATCAGTGTTACATTAAATTATAACATTAAAGATCTTGAACATGAATTTGATGGATTTGCAAAGCTTGATAAAATTTTTTCTGATGAATTACATATGGATGCCAAATGTAATATCATGCGTAGTACTCTGCACTCTTTTCTTTGGCGTGAAAAACGCTCTGATTCATTCAGAAAATTACTAGCAGAATTCACTCTCTTTAGTCTTGTTTTTGAAGAAAACTATCGAGCTTTTTCAGTTGGATTTAGTTTTGATAAAATACGTAAAGAGTATTCAGAACGATTTAGAGATTATTTATCAAAGCTAAATGGAATAATGTACGATACTTTGACAAGAGCATTGTCAATCCCTATTTCTAGCTTAATAAGTTTTGTAGCAATGAAAGGGGATTTTTCTGGTAGCTCTGCAATTATTAACGTTGGGGCGTTATTACTTGTTCTTTTTGCATCAATAAATATATGGTATTTGGTTAAGTTTCAGTCGTCTATGATCAGGATTTCACAGTCTGAATATAAAGATTTGTTTGATAATATTAGGACGGAATTGAAGGATCTCGAATTAATTGAGCTGAGTCAGAAGGAAGATGAGCTCAATGACCAATCAAAAAAAGTAATATCAACATTGAATTTTGTGCAATCAATTTCCATCTGTAATCTTATTCTTAATGCAGCATTATTTATCATAACTATTTTTTAAAGGCTGTTAAGTCACAGCCTTGGTAAATTATATGAGAGGGAGATCTAGAGTCGGGCTGATTTGTACTTTCCTGTCATAAATAAGCACTTGGCTCTCCGTCTTGTGTCCGCTGAATATCTGCTTATCCCTACTGCTCCCTTCAAAATCTGAAATAGCTTTTGCCTTAATGTCGTGGAACGTGTAATCCAGTTGCCTATTAAGTTCACTCTGTGCTGACCGCACGGCCTTTAGCCAGCGATTATTGAATGTCTTGCGGATGAACTGCCCGCGATCGCTGTTATAGAGAACCAATGCGTCAGGTGAAAGCTTTGGGCATGCTGCCTGTGCTGTTTCCAGTGCTTCCCGCAGGCGAGGTGTCCAGACCTTTATCTGTTTTTTCCCGGTTTTGCCCTGTTGTATAAAAATCCCTTTATCTGATATTTGCATCCAACGTAGTTCGAGTACGTCAGCTTGTCGCGCGGCGCATAAGTAAGATATTTCCATTGCGGCTCTGACGACGTGATCTGCATGTTTATAAATTGCCAGGTAATCTTCGTCAGTGATGTATTGCTCACGAGCCTTGAGAGAAAATTTGCTGACGCCGGCACAGGGGTTTCCCTTAACATATCCGCGCTCATATCCCCAGCGGTAAACGCGAGACATGCTGCTCATTTCTTGGTTGGCCTGGTTCTTACTTTGCAGACCACGACGATCCATAAACTGTCGCACGTCTTCAGGTTTGATTATGTCAGCTTTAACCTTGCCGAATACAGCGAGTAATTTTTTCTGATGTTGCAGATAGTCACGCTGGGTTCGTATTGCCAGTTCTGTGTAGTAGGCGCTTTTGAGAAACATTCCCCAGAGCTTTTCGAACGTCATTACATCTGAGTAATTCCGTCGTTCTTCCTCATACCGTTTCCATAACGCTGACATAGTGAGAGTGATTGGCCCCAGTGTCACTGTTTCCCGTGACGTGGGTTTGTAGTAGTAACGCGTTTTTGTTTTGGATACGCGCGGCGGCAGTTTGTTATCTCCAGGATCCTTTCTTCTGCGCCCCATTTAAATAGCTCCGAAATCGGGTTTTTCTTCTGTGCTGGTCTGTACGGTGATCTGCCCGTTCAATACAGCGTTAATGTGCGTCCAGGTAACCATTGGGCGACCTTCCCGGTCGGGTATGTACGAGACGCCGCCACGGTCGAGAATTTCCCTTTGTTTGGATGCCTTCTGATAACCGGTAAACTCAATCAGTTCTGCGTCTGTTAGTAGATCGTTTTCTCTGGCCATGTTGGTCTTTCCTCATCATCCGGTACACGGCGTCATCAGCATCACTGCATGCGCGTTCGATGTCGGACTGGGTCAGGGTCTTCTTTCGTACGCTTGCCGATAACCGGCCAATCTTTATGTCGAAATCTGTGAGCAGAGTAGCTCCGGGTTGCCATCGCAGCATTGCAGCCTCCTGGGTTGGGTGAGGCCACAATGCTAGCGATAGTATGGTTTTATTTCTGATTACGCTTAATCAGGTTTTCGGGTAGGAATGCGCCTTTCTCACGAGTCACTTTAACGCTTTTCGGCAGGTGCATTCCCAACTCGCAACGGCTACGCGCTTCAATAATGCCGTTACTGCCATCTGAAAATACTACGTGAACCGCATCACCACGTTTTAGGGATAGTTTCAGCATAGTTATCGTACCTGTAGTGAGCGTTCGCCGATCTCAAGGTGGGCACCCGGTACCGGATTTAACAATTCTGCTGGTACTTCACCACCATCAGCCGTGATTTGCGCCGCGGCAGCTTCCGCAGCCTCGATCGCTTCTTTGATGGCTTTTTTGTCCGGAGCGACAATCGTCTGAACAGTAACCAACTCATCCGGTAATAGATTTTCGTTGTCGATAACAACGCTGACGCTACCTTTTCGGGCAGTAAAGCTATTCTTAGGGGTCTTGAGCTTGTCCAGATTGGCAGCAAGCAGGCAAGACAGAATATATTTACGCAGCGTTTTATCTTTATTTTCGAAAGATTTTTTACGCTCAGCCAGGCGCTTCATTTCTTCATCGCATGTTTTTGCATTTCCCAGATTATTACGTGCGATGACCATGATGGCATCCAGCTTATCCGCCAGTTCTCCTTCAATTCCTTCCAGTGTATCGGTGATCATTTCCGGAGTTAGTTCATCAGAGCTTTCCAGCAATTGCAGAAGGTTGGTGTAGTCAGCAGCTAACGCGATTGCAGTAGTCATTATGCATTCTCCTGGGATTTGTTCAGTTCAGCGATACGTTCATCTTTGATGGATGTCAGGCGACGCAGGCGCCCACTTAAATAGCGCGCATGTTGCGTGTCACCCTTCGCCTCTGCATCCTTGCGATGCACCTCCGCTTCACGGGCAATCGAAGAATAAACCTTGTTGATCTCGTTCTCTGACACAGCTGATGCAAGAGTGTTTGCGACTTTGGTCAGTTTATCGTCCAGTTCCTGACGTACGCGGGCTGCATCCTCTGCGTTTTCGCTGGCGTTTTTGAGCGCAAATTCAGCTTTATTTTTCTGGCGATATTCCGGGTTGTCGTACAGGCCCATAAAAATATCCGCGCAGAAACCAAGAGCAGACAACGCTTTTTTGGTTGCGTCAGTCAGTGATTTTTTTGTCGCTTCACCGTCACAGAAGGGGCCGTATTTGGTGCTGTAAAGGTAAGGTGTGCAGCCGTAAGCGATCTCTGTACCTCGTTTGCCATTACGGATATACCAAAGCTTGATTTTGATAACGTGGTTTTTCTCAGTCAGTATGCCGCCGATTCCATCAGGGATAAGTTCCCATGTATTGTTACCGTCAGCTCCCTTTACCGTGCGAGTGATTGGCGCACCATCATCAAAGCGTTCTTCCAGAATATCCACGCCCCAGCCGATACCTTTCGGACCAAATTCACGGGTGGCGATCATGGTCATGTAGGTACCATTGATGGAGGTACCGCCGCCATTCACAGAGAATGCGGAGGTAAAGCGCTCATCTGTTTTGAATACTTCTTTCCACAACTCCAGGTTGTCGCTTTCGCCAACCTGCATTTCATTAATACTCTTAACCAGTTCCGACGCCTGAGGAAGCTGTTCTTCACGCTTAACTCGATCGACGAGCTGATCCACATCCTGAACAATTTTTTTCACTTTATCGCTCAGATTTTCATTCTGTTGGTCAGTTGTGTCCTGGTTGGTCGCATATACTCCGTAACCCATATTATTTAGCGTTTCACGAGCCTGCTCCGCCTGGTCTTCTGTAACTGTTTCCTGTTCTGCTACTTCCGTTTTTTCACCTTCATTTGAGGCAGTTTCAGGCATAGTTCCATCACGCGAAAGCGTTCCGTCATTGTGGATTGAATCCTGCGGTTGGGTATCGGTTTTAACCCATTTAGGGTCATTAGGGTCGCTGATACCTTCCACATATTCGCCGCGTTCTGCCGCAAGCTGCTTGCCGGTTCTTTCTGCATCCGTTTCGGCACATTCGAGTTGACCATGTTCAGCCAGCCATGAATCAATATGGCGTCGCAGTGACTCAGGGAAATGGTATGTATCTTTAGATGGGACATTCTGAATAACCCCAAAGATACTCGGGCGGTCATATTTGAGTATCTTCCCGGTAGTACGTAATGCGGCTGACCAGCGTTTGAAATCTTCCCGGTCAGCGGAAATCATTTTCTCCGCGTCACGGAGATTTCCTGATAACACTGGTGCATCGGGAGCAATGGGAAGGAGGGCAACGGCAATTTCCTGATCCAGTGTTGCGTAGGTGTGTTTATAACCACGTTGTGGCGCCACAGCGATATTGTCATTTTTAACGCAGGTACTAAGTGACGATGTTTTGTTTGGCATCATCTCATCACGCTTACCTGGGTTTTCCAGCCAGCGTTTAATAAATTGTGAAATCGCAGCCTTACCCGGAGTTTGATCTTCAAAGTTTGCGTAAATGGCCTGAATGAGATTATTAAGACCTTCAACATGCATATGCTGCACGGGTTCGTTATTGTGCAGCGCGTGGAGAATATTGAGATTAACCCGATCATCCTCATCAAAGGATTCATCGTTATTTTCCAGATTATCGAGATAATCCAGCACCTGAGAGTAAAGAACTCCATCGATGGGAGAATCGCTGAACATAAGGACGGCCGCGAAGCGTTCCCGGGATGGTAGCTTTGCCAGATCGATAATCTCGTTACTGGTTGGCAGATTTGATACGTTAGCCTCCGGTTCGTTGATGACCCATTTTTCCCCGTCGAATGTGTGTGTCAGGGCAAATTGTTCATCAAACTTACCAACAGCCGGCAGCGGCAGACCTTCAGCATGTTCCCATAACTTGGGTTTGAAATAGTTGTCACCGTTGGCAGGGTAGGCTTCCCAGAGTTTTCCGGTCATGATGCTCTCTGCCACTTTTTTGTTTGGCGCATCAATTGCGATCGCCAGTTGTACGGCCCCGCAATCTTTAACCGCTGATTTTTTTGGCTCAAATAAGCCGTTGTAGATGGTCATTGGTCTTTCCTCTTTGGTTACTGGCGCTGGTCTGGCGCCGGCTGATCAAAATGGGATATCGCTTTCCTGAACAGGGGTATGATCAATACACAGCAGTTGCTGTATTTTGTCGTCGACTCGGGCAATTTGACGTTGTGCTTCCTCCGCAATCGTCTCTTTCTGGCCGCGCAACTGGTCGACCTGAAGAGCAATGATGTCAAATGGTTCAGGCTGGTTTATATCGAGGGTAATTTCACGAGTTTCCAACAAAACGTAGGTGTCCGGAAAATTGCGTGACATGTCACAGGTGGCAACAATGTATTTATCCGAAGAAAACGTTTGTGTGTGGTAGTGAATGTACAGTTTTACAGGGATGGTAAGCGCTTCCATAGCGACTCCTTAGTGATGTATACTCAGAGCCGATCAGCGAATATTGATCAGCTTCCATAGCGTCAGTGTCGTTGGTCTTTCCTCTCCGTAGGGTTGGTCCCCTACGGAATCCGAATGGTTTGGTCGCCGTTCGGGGTAACTGGCCCGCCTTGTGCGGGCCTTTTGCCATCTAAAGGTTGCCCGTCTTTCCGGGCTGTCAGGGCTGGTCATGCCCCATTGGTCTTTCCTCCCGGACTTTCCCGGCGTCATACTGCTGGTCGGCTCTCACCTTCAGGGAACGCTATCGCAACAGCAAAATAGAGGTGTGGCGCCAGGTGCTTATCTTCTGGTTGTCTCGATGGACTGCAATTCGCCACAATTCGAATTCTGTGCGGTCTTTCCCGCATGTCATCGTACTGGCGGCGACCCGCAATTCGTTCCGGGATTTTTCAACACGCCCGGTCGTGCTACCTTTGCTATTCCAACAAAAGCAAAGAGAACTCACTTATGGAAAATGAAACAACTCCTTCACCGCGAGACATTGCTACACAGCTAATCATCTCTGGAATAATTGCATCAATGCCAAAGGAGCAAAGGGCGCAGGTGCTATCTATGACTGAGGTACTGCTAAACACCTTCGTTAACCCTATGCAAAATGACAGTGAAGCCATTAAAAATTTTGCTCACCAGGTTGAGGCTGAGACTTACAAAATGATTCGTGGATTGAACGTACGAGACGAATCTGAATCTCATTAGCCTGGGAAAAATTAAGGGCTAGTTTCATCTCTATTTCCGATCTAAGGCTCTTCACGCTTTCGATGAGCCTTTTCTCTTCTGCTGCTGTCATCATGCTCACTCCCTCATTCGTCTTTCCGAATCGTCAGAACGTTTTTCTGAACAACTGCCGCGTGGTTAGTGCGTCGTTGATGTGGCTTATATTAGTTATGCGTATATTCATGGTCAAGATTAAAATAATCGTAATGCGAATATATTTTGTATGTTCTTGATAAGAAAGGATAAAAAAAATCCCGACGATGCGGGATTATTTTGGAGGGGAATTTACTGTTTTCTTGTGGCTAGAAGTTCTTCAAAAAGTCGGTCAAATCCACTAACTTTGTCTTTTAATTCAGATAGATGCCTTTCTTTTTCACTCTGAGGAAGTCTTTCATAAAGTGCTATCAACTCGGCATCTTCTGGTTTCAGGAGTCGCCAGCCAGCAGCTGAATAATCTTGAACGTGGGCTCCTGATTTCCGGACATAATTCATTAGTTCGGCAAGGTCGGGTCTAATGTCTTCAGGTTTTACACCGAGAAGAGCTGAAAATTTTAATGTCGCATCTGTGTTTAACGGAATACTTCCATTCAAATACTGACTGACTGTAGCCTGAGTACTAAAGCCGAGAGCATCCGCCGCCTTTTCCTGAGTAAGACGTAAAGTTACTTTTTTCTCGTTCCATATGTCGCGCAGCCTTTGGGCTGCATCAGCTTCAGCTGCATCAAGCGTTTTCTTTCTCATGACGCCCATATTATTCGTAAAATTAATTTCCTCCCAATCGTGTAACTATTGACACATGTGTATTCGCAATACTAATATTCATGTGTCACATACATTTTAGGAGGACAAATGGATCTCAAAACCTATCTAAAGACCTCTGGCGTTCGCCAGCAGGATTTCGCTCAAGTGGTTGGTGAGACGCAGGGCTATGTCAGTCGTGTTGCATCTGGAAAATGCCTTCTTGGTGCTGCAACTGCATTGAAATGGGCCGCAGCGACTGGCTATCAAGTTACACCACATGATCTACTCCCCAATATTTATCGAAAACCAACTGACGGACTGCCGGAACAGAATGCAGCTTAACAAAGGGCGTATTTGAAATCTGATTACGCTTAATCAGGTTTTCAGCGACAGGAGACGCGACGAAGTGGAAAACCTCGACGAACTGAAAAGAGAAATCTTCAACTGGGCTGCTGAGCGTGGGCAGGAACATGTTGCTATTGAGATCACTCGCATGTGGTTTCGAATGGGCGGCAATACCAGCTGCGTAAAACTGCACCCGATGGAGGATTCAAAAGGTAATGCTGACTGGCGGGCAATCAACAACAACCGGCAGCAGATTTTTCGCTGGCTACGTGGTGAGACGAAAGCGGCAAGAATCAAAACTAAAGCGCTGGCCATGGCGATGGAGGCTGCATTGCCTGCGGAACGATATGCACAGCTGGGGATGACCACTCAGCAGTTAATTTGCATCGCGATTCGTGATTTTGCTGCGGCGATTATTGCCTTGCTGCTTGATGCCAGAGATCGACCACAGCGGATAGCACAGGCACTACAAGCCATACAGGAAACACAGCGCCTGACCAGCGTTTAACTTGTATCGAGGAAAGACCAATATGCAGACATCAACTGACCGCATCACCTGGCGGAACGGCTGGCGTTTAAATGGCGAGCCATCCTGTGCGCATGACGTACGGGGAATATTTGAAGAACGCCTGTCCGCTAAAAAATGGGAAATTTATGAGAAACGCAAAGCTGAGATGATCGAGACGTGCGTTTTTCTCACACCAAAAGACTACGAAATAGCCTGTCGTGAACTGGCTGAACTGCTGGGGATCTGACTATGAGCATGACCCTAATGGCCCGGGCTATGGCAATAAAAACCGGAAACCCAATCCGTAAACTGGTGCTGATTAAACTTGCTGATAACGCCAATGATAATGGTGAATGCTGGCCATCTTATCAGCACATTGCTGATCATTGCGAATGCAGCAGGAGTGCTGTTCGTACGCATATTGACGCGCTTATTGGCATGGGCGTTTTAACAAAAGAAAATCGTATGGGTATTAACAATGGTAAGGGAAATACATCGAATGTGTATTACCTGAATCTTGATAACCCTGTGCCACCAAAAAGCACAGCCCCTGTGCCATCAAAAATCACAGGTATGCCGTTAGAAAACACACCCCCTATGCCATGTGGTGGCACCAGAACCAGTCACTCTTTTGAACCAGTCAATGAACCTAATGATCCCCCTAACCCCCAGAAGGGGGAGGGCGACGAATGGATCCTTGCTGACGCTAAAAAAGCCCTGGAATTCTATAACGAACAAACCGGTACCCGTTGCCGTGATGTTAAGCCGTTCGTTCTCATGCTTACGCCGACACAAACGCGGGAAGCATACACACTGGCTGAGCTGCAATTAGTTATTCGTTGGGTTCTGGCGACATGGCGTCGCCGTGGTTCTGGCTTACCTAAACCAGCCAATATCTGCCGTGTAAATCGCTTTGATGGTTATCTCGCAGATGCCGAAGCATGGGCCACTACGGAGGCTGATATTGATCCGGATGCTGTCATGAACGGCTACAACGAGATATTCGCTGACACACTGCCTGCTGCTGAACTGGATACAGATCGCCGCAGGATGATTATTCGCCTGGCGGCCCATATGAAAAATAAAACTACGGGAGCATTCCTGGGTTACTTCGAAAAATTCCGCGCTGATGCCCCTGATTTTTATTTCGGATCTAACGGTGGATGGCGCGCCAGCTTTGATTATTTGATGAAACCAGAAACTTTACGTAATACCCGGGAAGGTTCGCTATGACCCCGCAGGAACTGGAAGCGTGTGTGCTGGCAGGGTTGTTGAATGGCGGCGCTACACCTGACGCATTTGACGTGATCGCATCCACGCCAGAGGAATCATTCAGCATTGGTTTTTATCGCCGCGCATTCAGCGAAATAAAAAAACAGGCACTGACTAACGGCATGATCGACATGCTTTTCATCAGTGAGGCGTTGGGCGGTTCAAGCCTGGCTGATTTGTCGGAAATTTCCCGCATACCAGCAACGATTCCGAATCTCAAAGGGTATGCAGGGAAGATGGTTAAAGCATGGCGTAGCCGTGCGCTGGCGAAACTTTTGCAGGATGGCGCCGACGGCATCCGCAATGCTGCCAACCAGGAACAACGTGATCAGGTTGTGGAAAAGGCTGTGGCGCAGCTGCTGGATATGACTGCTGAAAGCGGCGACGTCCAACCGGTACACATTAACGAGCTGTTGCCCGCCTACATGGACACCGTACAGAAACGCATGGAAGGCGATGAATCCACGCGTAACCTTCTGACCGGGATTGTAGATCTCGATAATGCTACAGGAGGTATTAACCCGCAGGATCTGATTGTCGTTGCTGGTCGACCAGGTATGGGTAAAACCGAATTTGCTCTTACTGTTGTGGAGGGCGTAACCGCTAAAGGCGGAGGCGCGCTAATTTTCAGCATGGAAATGGCCGCTGCTCAGATTGTTGAACGCTCACTGGCTGGCGCCGGGAATCTGTCTGTTTCCCGTCTGCGTAATCCACAGGATATGTACGATGAGGACTGGGCACGATTAACCGCTGCGATAGGTGAGCTTACGGATCGCGATATCTGGATCGTGGATGCAACCGACCTTACGGTTGAACAAATTCGCGCCATTGCCGAAACACACAAACGGCGTCATCCGCATCTGGCGATGATTATGGTCGACTATCTCGGACTGATTAAAAAACCAAAAGCAGAGCGTAACGATCTCGCTGTAGCGCATATTTCCCGAAATCTTAAAACCATGGCTATGCGCCTGCACACGCCAACCTTTGCACTGAGTCAGCTCTCCCGCGCCGTCGATGCGCGCCCGGCGGCGCAGCGCCGTCCGGTAATGTCAGACCTGCGTGATTCAGGCTCTATTGAGCAGGATGCTGACAGCATTCTGTTTCTGTACAGAGATGAAGTTTATAACCCTGAAAGCCCGGCTGCTGGTGTGGCTGAGGTCATCCTCGGCAAATGCCGCTTTGCAGCTGCTGGTACCGTAGTTTACCAGGAGTTTAAAAACGGTCACTTTCTGCCGATCGACCAGCACATTGGCAAAGAAAAAACACGGATTCAACTGGAGGCAGCAAAACCCAGAAAAACGCACCGTAAGTATGCAGAGAAGTACAACACCGACGCATTTTAAAACGCCTGACCAGCGTGAAATACAATGAGGAAAGACCAATGACCGATTTAATTTATCCTAAAGTAGCGACAGTTGACGATGCCTGTGACTGGACGAACGTAATCATCTGGCGGATGAACGCAGGTGCCAGGGCTCGCAGCCGTTCGGTTTATGTACCTTGCCCGCGTCCGGTTCCTGTTCCGGGATTAACTGCTCGCGCGGCCCCAAAAAATAAAAAATCAAAACCTGTTGAAACCAACCCACGGTGTTTCAGTAAGACGCATACCGGAACCGTTATTTATTCAGGTGGAGAGAAGACCGTAAAACTCCGCGAAACGGCAACTGTATGGACTTCCGGAAGCAAAGAGAATTACGACAAAAAAACGGGCTATAGGGTAGGTATTACCAGCCGCTGTCGTTTGCTGCTGGATACCATAAAACCCATTGAGAATCCTACTGAATCCCAATTACCCCAAAAATCCAGCGAACTGCCGGCGGAATACCTCGTGGCGATTATGAAGGGTAAAACGCTCTCATATCAGGGGATTATGTCATCGATTAAAAAATATTACCCGGACATCAAAATTACCCTGGATCAGCTCCAGAAACGCGTCTTTGCGCTTTGCATGTCGAACTTTGTTGGCATCGAACGGCATGACGATATGCCCGTTACACACTTCACGCTGAAAAGCGTTGATCCACGTTTCTACGTTCACTCAGAGAAAAACATGAGGGCTTAAGGCATGGCCGGGCAATCGGATTACCTCCCGCCCGGTCTCCCGCTCAATCGTGCGAAATGGCCACAAGAGTGCCAACTCAAAGAGCATTACGACATGCGCGCAGCTGCGCTCGTTCGTCAGCTCTATGAGCGGAAAGTTACTCGCCAGACGGTTATTCAGCACATTGACGCGACGCCGGAGAGTTATCGGGATTTTTTCAGAGAACGTTTGAATTACTGGCGCCAGCAGCACGAAGGGGGAAAGAGTGAATAAAAAGTACACGTTAATTTATGCGGATCCTCCCTGGGAATACAGAGACAAAGCAGCGGATGGTGACCGCGGCGCCGGGTTTAAATATCCGGTGATGAATGTTCTAGATATTTGCCGTCTTCCTGTGTGGGATCTCGCTGCTGAAAGTAGCCTGCTGGCTATGTGGTGGGTTCCGACGCAGCCGCTTGAAGCACTGAAGGTAGTCGAGGCATGGGGGTTTCGTTTGATGACAATGAAAGGCTTTACCTGGAACAAGTACGGAAGCCGTCAGACAGAAAAATTGGTAATGGGAATGGGGCATATGACCCGTGCTAATAGTGAAGATTGCCTTTTTGCAATTAAGGGGAAACTCCCTGAGCGTATTGATGCTGGGATTATCCAGTCATTTACAGCGCCTCGTCTGGCTCATTCACAAAAACCTGACTTTGTGCGTGAAAAGTTAGTTCAACTGTTGGGTGACGTACCACGTATAGAATTATTTGCGCGCCAGTCATCACATGGCTTTGACGTATGGGGAAATGAGTGTGGTTCGTCTGATGTAATGCTGCTGCCAGGAATAGCTGAATTTATCAAGGAAGATAGGGAGAGTGCTGCATGACAAAGCCAGCAACAATTCTTGATATGTGCTGCGGCTCCCGCATGTTCTGGTTCAACAAGCATGACACCCGTGCTGTGTTCACTGATATCCGCACCGAAGAGCACGAGCTGTGCGACGGTCGCCGCCTGGTTATCAGTCCCGACCTGATTGCCGACTTTCGTTCACTGCCGTTCGCTGATTCTTCTTTTCCGGTTGTGGTGTTTGACCCGCCACATCTGGAGCGTGTGGGCCAGTCTGCCTGGATGGGTAAAAAATACGGGAGACTGAACAAAAAAACGTGGCGTTCTGATTTGCGAACAGGATTCAAAGAAGCTTTCCGCGTGCTGCGGCCACACGGCGTGCTCATCTTCAAATGGAACGAAACGCAGATACCGGTTAGCCAGATTCTGGCGCTTACAGATGTGAAACCTGCAATTGGCCAGCGTACCGGAAAGAACGACAAAACCCACTGGATAATATTTACGAAAGAAACTGGTGACGATACCTGCAATCTCAAAAGCGCCCTCCTTGATAGCGCATACCGTAGATTACATGAGCTGGAGAGTTTGCTTCTTCCCGAGGTGCCAGAAACAGTCTGGCCAGTTGAGGTCAAGATGATTTTTGAGCAAATAAACAACGCCGAGAGTCTGCCTGAACATCACCAAAGGCGACTAAAGCATCATATCAATCGCATGTGGTTAGAAAAAATGTCAGCACAGGAGATTGTGATTGCTGCTCGTTCGCTAATGAATGCAATGGAGAAATACGCGTGAGAGAAATCATCGTTGATAATTTTGCTGGTGGTGGCGGTGCGTCAACCGGTATTGAAATGGCGATCGGTCGCAGTGTTGATATAGCAATCAACCACGATGAGAACGCTGTGGCGATGCACACTACGAATCACCCTGATACGCTGCACTATTGCGAGTCTGTGTATGAGGTTCGCCCAAAGGTAGCAACTGCGGGGCGCCCGGTGGCGCTGGCGTGGTTTTCTCCTGATTGCCGCCACTTTTCTAAAGCCAAGGGCGCTAAACCTGTCGAGAAAGCGATCCGTGGACTGGCATGGGTTGCGCTGCGTTGGGGGCTGGATGTTGAACCACGGGTAATGAAACTGGAGAACGTCGAAGAGTTTAAAACGTGGGGACCATTATTACGTGAAATGCCATTCATCAGTCACGCGGATCGCTTTCTTGATGAATTTATCGGACCACCTGAGCCAGTTGAACAGCGTCCCGACCCAGCTCGAATTGGTGAAACTTTTAACGCCTTTGTCGCAATGCTTACAACCGGCATTTCTGCAGATCATCCGGCGCTGGCAGAATGCTGTGAGTTTCTGAATATTTCGCTTGATAGCGATGACGCCGCGCGGCTGGTAAAAGGCCTGGGCTATGTAGTTGAGTATCGCGAACTGCGCGCCTGTGACTACGGCGCACCGACAATCAGAAAGCGTTTCTTCATGGTTATGCGACGTGATGGGAAGCCGATTGTATGGCCGGAACCAACGCATGGGGATCCGAAATCACCTGTGGTTCAGGCTGGCAGGCTGGCGCCATGGCGTACAGCTGCGGAGTGTATCGACTGGTCAATTCCGGCTCTATCGATATTCGACCGCAAAAAGCCGCTGGCAGAAAATACCCTGAAGCGGATCGCGCGCGGCATACAGCGCTTTGTTATCGACAGTGCGTCGCCGTTCATCGTGAAGTGCAATCACACCAGCACCAAAACGAGTTACGACTGTTTCCGAGGTCAAGCGCTGGATGAGCCATTGCAGACCATTACCAAAACCCACGGCTATGCGTTAGCCGTTCCGCACCTGACAAAGTTTCGCACTGGTGCAACCGGTCAGCCCGTTACCGAACCGGTACCGACGGTAACCGCTGGCACGTCAAAACGCCCGGGCGGGAATGGGCATGCACTCGGGATTGTTGAGGCTGCACTGACACCATTCCTGGCGGGTAATGGTGGTAGTGAATACCAGGCTAAACCGCGCCCGCTGGATAAACCTGCTCACACCATTTTGAAGCAATCCCGTGCCTGTCTGGTTGCGCCAGTGATAGCCCGCCAGTTTGGGGCCAGCATCGGCCACCGGGCAGATGAACCGAGCGGAACTATCACCGCTGGTGGTGGTGGTAAATCTCAACTGGTAACACCAACGTTGATCCAGATGGGCTATGGGGAACGTCCCGGACAAGAACCGCGTGTGCTGCGACTGGATAATCCGCTGGGGACCGTTACTGCAGGTGGCAATAAATTCGCAACGGTGAGCGCGTTCCTTGCGAAACACTACGGCGGTAACTACTCGGGACCGGGCGTCGGATTAGATGAACCTGTTCATTCAGTTACCACGGTTGATCACCACGCAGTTGTCGCTGCGCATTTGATGGTCAATAACACCGGACATTCCGGAGGCTCACTGGACAATCCGGCTCATACTGTAACGACAGGAAATCATCATGCTGCAATTACCTCTCACCTGGTAAAACTGCGCGGCACCTGCCGGGACGGCCAGCCAACCAGCCATCCAATGCCAACGGTGACGCCGGGTGGGCTGCACGTAGGGGAGGTGAAAACCACTCTTGCGGTCGATGAATACGACGAATATCGCGCTCAGCAGACGCTTGAGTTTCTGCGGGAATACTGCGGCGAGGATTGCGACGGGCTGGTGGCAGTTGACGGCATAACTTACCGCA
This sequence comes from Citrobacter sp. wls716, assembly GCF_005280975.1. Taxonomy (NCBI): domain Bacteria; kingdom Pseudomonadati; phylum Pseudomonadota; class Gammaproteobacteria; order Enterobacterales; family Enterobacteriaceae; genus Citrobacter; species Citrobacter sp. wls716. The sequence continues at coordinate 25,233 of NZ_SZWX01000037.1, read as the reverse complement.
TCGTTGATATTGGCATGCGTATGCTGCAACCGCACGAGCTATACCGTGCGCAGGGCTTCCCGGAGTGGTACATCATCGACCAGGACTATCGGGGCAAGAAGTATGCGAAAGACAAGCAGGTTGCACGCTGCGGTAACGCGGTGCCACCGCCGTTTGCAGAGGCGCTGGTGAGGGCTAATTTGCCTGAATTATGTGTAAGCAGGGAGGCCGCATAATGGCAAAATCAGCAGCAGAGCGCAAAGCAGCACAGCGTGCTCGCCAGTCTGCCGCTGGTGGGCGGAAACTTGAACTGGTGCTGGATGCGCAGGAACTGGAAATGCTTGCCCGAAATTGCGCAGATCGTCGACCAGGCCGCACACCGTATGAAATGGGGGAATATATAGCGCTTCTCATTCGCCAGGATGATGCGCGTGTAAAGGGGCGGATAAAATCAATCCGCGCAAATAAATGCAACAAGTGCGGTGACTCATTACCGGTTAAAGCATGCCCATGCGCAGGTGATTCTCAGTGCTGGGTTACACACGGATGGCATGTAGTAAAACTGACAACGTGACATGTCACGATACCCTAACACCTTAAAACGAACCGCCAGAAAATGGCGGTTTTTCTTTATTAAACAAGTGTGTACAAAATAGCCATGTTTGATATTTTAACGTTTTGTGCCTTTAAAAGTTTGCACTTACTGCCACTTGGGAGTATATATACTGTATGTTTATACAGTATGCTTGTGAGGGAGGGAACGTGTTCAAAAAGACGGAGGTAGGGGAACATCTCCCCGATAACGGTCGCGTTCTCATAACCTGCAAGAATGGTAAGGTGACGGCACTTAGAAACATCTATGATGATGAACATGTCGCGTCACTTAAATCGTTGTTAGAGCTGGCAGAACAAGCAGGTTGTGTCGTTGTTCAAAGAGGCAAAACTAAGATATAATCATGGTATCGGACTGAACACCCGGAACCTGTATTTCTGAGCAATTGCTGCGCTAAAGGGGAAACCAATGGCGCAGTATTCATTTGTAAAATCAGCAGGCGGAGTATTAATTCCGGCGACGCCTGACGCACGGGAATTTATCGAGAAAAAATTCCGTCTTGGTGCTGTTTTATATGCTGACTTTAAACAGGCACGTAATGCGGCATTTCACCGTAAATTTTTTGCACTCCTGAATCTTGGTTTCGATTACTGGCAACCGTCGGGCGGTGCAATATCCCCGGCAGATAAAAAACTGGTTCACGGATATGTTCAGCTGGTGGCCCATTATGCTGGCCATGAAGAAACACTCCAGGAGCTGGCCGATCAGTATCTGCGTGAAGAAGCAGAAAAACGCGCCGGCAATATCAGCGCTGTAAAATCCTTTGAAGCATTCAGAGCCTGGGTAACTATCGAGGCGGGTTTTTATACTCAATACGAAATGCCAGACGGTACGACGCGCAACGAACCCAAATCCATATCGTTTGCTAAAATGGACGATCTCGAGTTTTCCCAACTTTATAAATCCGTACTTGATGTGCTATGGAATTATATTTTATTCCGCACATTTCCCACCCAGCAGGCTGCAGAAAACGCCGCCTCACAATTATTCAGTTACGCCGCATGAAGAAAATCGATCTCACCAAACAGGCTCGCGGTCGCATGTGCACTGTGCGCATTCCGGGTATCTGCAATTTTAATCCAGAAACCAGCGTTCTTGCCCATTATCGCATGAGTGACACCTGCGGGATGGGAATCAAACCACATGACATGCAAGGCGCAATTGCTTGCAACTGTTGTCATGACGTAATCGATGGCCGTGTAAAAACCGATATTGATCAGGACACCCTGAGGCTATATCACGCCGAAGGTGTTTTCCGTACCCAACAAATCTGGAGAGAGGAGGCGTTTATATGATTAACCCATCAACGACAGGAAAAGGTGGTGAAATGCTGCGATTAAACACCCTCGAGTCAGTCTGGATTCAGGGTAAACTTCGTATGTGGGGCCGATGGTCATATATTGGATCCGGCTCAGGTGGTCACATGTTTAATAACCTTCTCGCGTCAAAAAAAGTTAGTAAAACGGCCATTCAGCAGGTGTTGAAGCACCTCAAATCATCAGGCCTGGATCACGGTGAACTGATGTCATATTTTCTGGACATGCTTTCCGGAAAAGAAAAAAGCAACCTGGCGTTCTGTACCGATGAAGAAGCGTTGACCATCAACGCTGTACTCAGCGGTGTCCTTGTGCTGTCAGGGCATAAGAAGTTATACGCTCTTATTGAAGATCGTTATATCAAGCGCCTTAGCAAAAAGGCGATGGCCAGAGACTTAAATGAAAAACATCCTGAATGGTGCTTGCGTACATGTGAGAGCCGGATCGATGTTTGGCTAAATTTTGCAGAATCGATGCTTTACGCGCCAATGTGTGACGCATTCGATAAAAAAGTTGAACGATTCCGGTTGCAAAGTTGCGCGGGGATTGCTTGAATTCAGCTATGCTCGCGAAGCTACACCCGCAGCGATAGATAAAAATTAATAACCCGCCATCCAAGCGGGTTTTGTCGTTTCTGGAGGATAGAAAAATGAAATAGCTAAACGGAAAGACCGCATTGGATGCCATATTTTGGCAACGTGACGACAGCGTTAATCTGGTCGGACTCCCATGGCGACGTAGTGAGGGAGAGGAAGCGCAAAGCATCACTGAGTTACGGTTGGCGCCCGGTTTAACGCGTAAGTAGCCTGACAAAGAGATAGTGCGCCGCGACACTCACAGCGGCAATGATTAACGAGCCTCGGTATTTACCGGGGCTTCATCATATTCAGGGCTCGCTGACGGACGGCTCATAACCCAATCCGACAGGCGCTTGCGCAGAGCCCGCCATATATCAGGCTAACGGGAATCATCCGCTACGTGCTTTGTTGATAAATCCAGCCCGTGAAGCCTGAACCCTTTTCAAACACACAGCGCCATCCGAAAAATCGGAGGTGAGGCTATGACCAGAATGAGCACCATTTACAGCAGACTCTCATATGGAACAGGAACCACGCTGACCGGCTGCGGTGTATCAGCGAAGGCATATGCCGAAACAGCTAAAACAGCAAAAGAGGTATCCTGGATGTTGGCCGACAGAATTGCAGGGTTAAGCCTGAGCGACTGGGCAATTATTGTCGGTATCGCATGCACTGTTATCACCTGTGCAGTGAACTGGTATTTCCGCTGGAAAGAACGGGAGGATCGGCGCAATGGCTATGCCACCAAAGCTGAAGAATAGCGTTATTGCAGCTATACCCGCTGGCGCTATTGCTATCGCTGCGGCATTGATTACTGGCCCAACGGGTAATGATGGCCTTGAAGGTGTTCGCTATCAGCCTTATCGGGATGTCGTTGGGGTGTGGACGGTATGCTACGGGCACACTGGCAGCGACGTCAAAATCGGGAAGACGTACACCGAGACAGAGTGTGCCATTCAGCTCACAAAAGATCTGAATACCATCGCACGTCAGATTGACCCCTACATCAAGGTTCCGATCCCGGCAACAATGCGGGGTGCACTTTACTCATTCGCGTACAACGTCGGTGCTGGCAACTTCAAAACCTCCACGCTGCTACGCAAAATCAACCAGGGCGACACAAAAGGGGCTTGCGAACAATTACGGCGCTGGACATATGCCGGTGGCAAACAGTGGAAGGGTTTAATCACCCGGCGTGAGATTGAGCGTGAAGTTTGCCTGTGGGCAGAAAAACCTCAGGTTCTTGGTGATGGGCTCGGGCCGCTTAACCCAGGCATTCCGGTATCAGTTCCGGGGGTATTCTGATGAGCCCGAAACGCCAGATTATTGTTGGGTTGCTGCTGGTGGTCGTCGCATTCATCGCCGGCAGTGTATGGAGCAGTCGCGGGTGGGAAAAAAAGTGGGCGGAACGTGATAGCGCGGAATCATCGCAAACAGCGAACGCGCAGACTGCAGCCCGGATGATTGAACAAGGGCGTATTATTGCCCGTGATGAGGCTGTAAAAGATGCACAAGCACAAGCCGCTAAATCAGCTGCCACTGCTGCTGGTCTGTCTGCTTCTGTTAGCCAGCTGCGCACCGAAGCAACAAAGCTTGCCGCCCGCCTGGACGCCGCAAAGCACACCGCAGATCTTGCCGCTACCGTCAGAAGCAAAACAGCCGGAGCCGACGCCAGAATGCTCGCCGACATGCTCGGAGATATTGCAGCAGAAGCTAAACGTTATGCTGGAATCGCTGACGAACGCTACACCGCCGGGATGACGTGTGAACGTATTTACGACTCGGTGAGAGAGTCAAATAACGGGAACTGGCAAAAAGCGGGGACGAATCCCCGCAGATGATTAGCCTACCTTGCGGTAGCCGTAAACATTTTTGATGTGTTGGTGAAAGTAAACGCCTTTTGACCCGGCTGAAAGCAGGCCCAGATGTACTGTCGATGGAACACCTGAATACTGATAAATGCCGCCACCATGAAAGGCAATTTCAAGAACGTTTGTAGCGGGATCATATCCTACTGACTGGAGATTAGAAGATGAAACAGGTTGACGAATCAAAGCGGTTTCCTCGTTTGAATGGGAAAAGTCCCGAGGAAATCGTAGAGCTATTCAAAGGGTATAACTTTGTCGACGATCATGGTCATCGACTGGATACGTGCCAGGACTTCAAAGATTTGGTTGAGCTTGCCAGTAAAGCGCAGGCCTGACCGCATTACAGAAGCTCTTCACTGAGGGGCTTCGATAATGACAACCTGAAGAAACAGTAATGACAAAACCTGGCTGGGATCAAGCAACGCCAGCCAGCATTGAAGGTGCTGCAGGAGTCTATCAATATGCAGTGTACGAAATAATTATTGACTAGCTATTGAGTTGACTGAAATTACCCCCATCTTTTTGTGCGCACAGTCCAAAAACTAAGGGAACTTTATGACTACTGAAAAAGAAGAAAACACCAAGCTTGCTGAAATTGCCGCAGAAATTACTAAAGAGTTAATTAAGGCGAACCCTAATAAGTTCGATACCTATACTGCGGCAGTAAGCGCTTTTAAATCGATTTATGACGCACTTGCTTCAAAAGTTGGTAAATAGTAAAAAAACCGCCTTCGGGCATTTTTTTATTGCCATCACAAAGGCCATCTCTAACAGGGTGGCTTTTTTAATGGCTTTAACCACAGGAATAGAACCATGGCAAAAACCAAGTGGCCGAAGCTTCCTCGCCATCTACTTCCTCTATTCAAATCAGCCAATATCTATCTCTGCCGAAGCAAAGAAGAGTGGATACAGGCAGAAACGGCGCTCGGCGTATCGCTGGCTGACGTGACTATGGTGAATGGCATGTGTCGGCAATTCGTCAATGATGAAACCGGTGAGAATCTTTATCTGGTAGGTGTGTTTGATAACAATGCCGCCACACTGGTTCACGAATGCGCCCACGCAACGTTTTACTGCTGCAATGATGTTGGTGTGACAATCGACACTGGAGCGGCAAACGAAACCTACTGCTATCTGCTCGACAGAATGTTCACGGCATTCCTTCCGCACATCAAACAGGATTAACTCATGGCAAAACCGGACTGGGGAGGCCTTCAGCAACGCCCATACCCACCAGTTAATTTCATTGGTCCCGATAACTGGCAGCCCTACACCAGATTGATCCCAGCCAATGAAGTGCATGACTGGATAAGCCGACAAATCCTCAGCGATACAGGAAGCATCCATAACCCTGACCACGCCCATTTAATGGAAGCTGATTTGTGTTTTATGTGGGCTTCAGAATCGTTCGCGAAGAAAGGTCGCTATGTTCTCGGTCAGGCCGAGCAGGTAATGCTCCGTGCAGGTGGTTGGCAGAAAGCCAGAATGGAACAGCAGATGTATGAATGGTTTGGGCGCATCCCGAAGTTCATCATCACGCTGGCAGCCGATTACTGTACGCAATGCAGCGACCTCGAGTTCTGCGCGCTGGTAGAGCATGAGCTTTATCACATAGCCCAGGCCACCGATGAGTTTGGCGCTCCAAAGTTCAACAAAGAGACCGGGCAGCCGGTACTGACATTGCGTGGGCATGACGTCGAGGAATTTGTTGGAGTAGTTCGGCGTTACGGCGCCAGCGAAGACGTGCAAGAACTGGTGGACGCAGCCAATCAACCTGCAGAGGTGGCAAAACTTAACATCGCCAGAGCGTGCGGGACGTGCATGCTGAAGATGGCTTAAATTTGGAATGCTTTGGAAGGATGGTGATTTATGGCTGCACTAAAACCAGAGGTGAAAGCCGCCATCGTTCAAATGCTTGCGTGCTATGACACCCTGTCGATTGTGGTCGATGCTATCCAAAAAGATTTCGGGATAAAAGTCACCCCACAGCAAGTCGAATCGCACGATCCGACGAAGGTGAGTGGAAAAGGGTTAGCAAAAAAATGGGTTGATCTGTTCAACGCAACTCGCGAACGCTTCCAGAATGAAATTTCCGATATCCCGATCGCCAATAAAGCCTACCGGCTGCGTGTCCTGCAAAGGATGTCGATGACCGCTGAGAATATGAAAAATATCGGTATGACGGCCCAGCTTCTCGAACAGGCCGCGAAAGAAGTTGGCGAGGCATATAGCAACAAGCAGAAGCTTGAGCATTCAGGCCCGAATGGTGAGCCCATACAGCATAATCACACAGTAAGCGCGGAGGATCTGACTGATGAGCAGCTCGCCGCAATTATCGCTGGTAAGTAAGCAGGAAGCAGCGGCAGAGTTACTCAAGCGGCGCAACGCCAGGGCCAGCCTTCACGACTTTATTCAGTACATCAACCCCGAATATATAACCAGCAAGTTCTCGCAAACGGTTTGCGACGCTCTGGATCAGTTCCTGCTGGATATGATGAATGGAGTGCGCCCGATACTGATTCTCGGTGCGCCGCCGCAGCATGGTAAATCGGATATCGTTTCGCGTTACCTGCCAGCGTATTTCTTCGGAAAATATCCTGAAATGCGCGTAGGTGCGCTGTCCTACTCTGCTGACCTTGCCGGGGATATGAACGCCGACGTTCAGCGCATTATGTCCACGCCGGAATACCGCAACATATTCCCGGGCGCCTGGCTGGGCAATAAGCCGGCTGATGGTGTGGCCGTAAAGCGTAACACTGACGAATTCGGCATAGCCAACCATAAGGGGACGTATGTTTGTGCGGGGGTAGGCGGTCCGTTAACGGGTAAGAAAATCGATCTCGGTATCATCGATGACCCGATAAAAAACGCCAAAGAAGCACTTAGCCCGACAACTAAGAAATCTATCTGGAACTGGTACGTTTCCACGTTTAAAACGCGTCTGTCGAAAAACAGCGGCGAAATCATCATGGCGACCCGCTGGGCGACAGATGACTTATCCGGGCGTGTAGTGGAAATCACGCCGCGCGCTAAGGTGCTGGCGTTCCCTGCAATCAACGAGCAGGGTGAAGCGCTGGTTCCAGAGTTGCACCCAAAAGAGAAACTGCTCGAAACCAAAACCATTCTCGGGGATTACTTCTGGTCTGCGATGTATCAGCAGTCACCAAAACAGGCTGGTGGCTCCATCTTCAAAGACGAATGGATCAAGTATTACCTCCCGAAAGACTTGCCGACCAACTTCGACATAGTCATCCACAGCTGGGATATGACGTTTAAAGACAGCGAAGGCACTGACTACGTTGTCGGTCAGGTGTGGGGTAAAAAGGGCGCCAATGCTTATCTGCTTCATCAGGTTCGAGCCCGCATGAGTTTCACCGCAACGCTTAAAGCCGTTAAGCGAATGTCCGACGAATTCCCTAAAGGCCTTCGCAAGCTGGTGGAGGACAAGGCTAACGGCCCGGCGGTTATCGACTCACTGAAAAGTACCGTGGCCGGACTGGTGCCGGTAGAACCGGACGGTAGCAAGGTAGCCCGCGCACATGCGATTACCGCCGTGTGGGAGGCGGGTAACGTTTATCTTCCGCACCCGGATACAGCCCCATGGATAACGGAGTTCGTCGAAGAGATCACTTCCTTCCCTGTTGGCGCTAACGACGATCAGGTCGATGGCATGACGCAGGCGCTGCGCGATTTATACCAACGTAAAACTCTTAGCCCACTGGACATCATGTAATGACGAAAAAAAATATCGTTGGTCGTCTGAATGATGGCCTGGTTAGCTTAATGACTTCACTCGGCGAGAAGATCGGCGCGGTGCGGTATAGCAGCAGTAAGCCCGATGTGCCGGATAAAGAACTGCTCGCGATGTATAAAAAATCGTGGGTGGTGAAAAAGTACATCAACAAAACCGCCGACGACATGCTGAAGTTGCCCCGTAAATTTTCTGGCGATGTCGATAGCTCCATAACCAAGCGCATCGCAGACGCTGAAAAAGAACTGAAATTAAACGCAGTCTTTCACAGCGCGCTGGGATGGGCCTCTCTGCTGGGCGACTCGCTAATCGTGGCTATCACGGATTGTGCTGATGACCAGATCGCCTTGCCGCTCAATTTGCAACGCGAAGATATCGTTAAATTCCTGGTGTTCCGTAAAGGTGAGTACACGCCGGACAGTAATGTCATCACCGATATCCGCTCAGATTGCTTTGGTGAACCGCTAACGTATCAACTTGACGTCGGGACGAAGCAACTCAGGTTTCATCATTCCCGCTGCTGCCGGACAAAGCTGGGCAATCACAGCATTAAGGATCGCGCAAAGTTTGGTACGTCAGACCTTCAGGCGCCCTATGAGCACATCAAAACCTTCGACACAGCAATCCTCAGCACCGGAGACACCATACAGGAGGCAAACGTCGATGTGCTGTTTATCCCCGGCATGAATAACCAGATCGCAGCTGGTCAGGAAGGGCAGGTGCGCGAATACGCCAGGGTGATGAAGGAAACTAAATCCTCGACCGGGCTGCTGCTAATTGACGCTGGTGATACAACAGCTCAAGGGCGTTACGAGCAGAAGAACGCGCAATTCACCGGGCTGTCTGACGTGATCAGCAAAATGGCGATTGTACTGGCTGGGGCGCTGGACAGGCCCATAACGGTTCTGTTTGGTGAGTCGGCCAGCGGGTTCAGCAGCGGCGAGGAAGACAATAAATCCTATTACGAGACGATTAACGGTCTGCAGGAGTCCCGGCTTCGCCCTATGCAGGATTTCGCCGACCAGTTCACGCTGGATAAACTCGCCATTACGGAAAGCCTTACTTACGAATACCCGACAATCGACAGCATTAACGAGGCTGACGAAGCTAACCGGTTTAGCCAGTATGCCACCGGATTTAATACGCTGGTAACGGGTTCAATCCTGACAGAAGAGGTCGCCATCAGGGAGATGGTAAACCGGGGCGTACTGAAGACAGTCACCGAAGCAGAAATTAAGGCGATTGTCGCAGGGAGTGGCACATGGACCTGAAACAGCTGCTGGAGCGCAAACAGGGGCGTCTTAAACCACGACGCCGACGGATGCGGCCACCAACCGCCAGCAAGCGCGCAGAGGTCTGGTATCGAGACAGGCTGATTGAGTTTGTCGATAGCATGCTTCAGACACTCCTGGACGAGCTGGACAAGCCCATACTCACCGATGCACCCGATACCACTCCTTTGTCGATTACAGCGCGCCTTGCGGCAGTCATGCAGCGATTAGCGAGCATTTCAATTCAGGAGGTCGCCGCCCGACTCTCTGCCGGGTTCGTTGCGCGGGCAAACCTGCAGAACAAAGAGCAGACGCAGCGCACTTTCTCTCAGGCTTTTGGGATTGACCTGACCGGGATGCTCGGCGATGGCGCGATAAAGCCAGAAATGGAAAAGGCAGTCAGTGACAACGTTGACCTGATTACCTCCATCCATACCGATTTTATTCACGATATCGGCGCGGCGGTTTTCGACAACATGAAAGACGGCGGCCGACATGAAAACCTGATCGACATAATCAAGGACCGCGGGAACGTCACCCGCAACCGCGCCAGGCTAATCGCACGTGACCAGACCTCGAAACTTAACGCAGACCTCACGGAAGCGCGCAATGTGGCGCTTGGCCTTGACCTGTACGAGTGGGGCGGCACTGGCGACGAACGCGAGCGCGATAGTCATTTCGTGTTAAATGGCATGCTCTGTAAATATTCCGACCCGACTGTCTACTCGGACGACGGCGGCAAAACCTGGAAGAAACGCTCAACCATCGGGGCATTCATCGGCAAACCTGGAGAAGACTACCAATGCCGATGCCTGGCCCGTCCTTACGTCTCATGGGATTAATCAATGACGTGGAAACGAACAGCGCAGGGGTACGTGATTACCACTGCGACGATCACCCGCGCCGGACCGATTGAGTATTACGGTCATGAGCTGGGACTAACTGGCAGCGATGCCAACAAAAAAATCACCGTTGTTCGCACCCTCGACGAACTATCAAAACCCGAAACCCTCGCTTCATTCAATGGCCTCCCGTTCACCATAACGCACCCCGACGACGGGGAGGTCACCGCAGCAGACCACAAAGACAAAGCATCCGGACACATCGCCAACACTCGCATTGAGGACGGTGAAGTGGTCTGTGACGTATTTCTGACGGATGCCGCGGGAATCGAGACGCTGGAAGAAACGGGGATACGTGAAGTGTCCGTTGGATATGAGCCTGCTGAACTCGAGGAAAGAGGCGGGAAGTTTTACCACATCAACATTCGCGGCAATCACGTCGCGGGAGTGGCAGAGGGGCGCTACGGGCCTCAGTGCAAGTTAAACGACAAAAAAGGTAAGCCAATGTTTGCAAAATTAGCTGACGCCCTGGCGTTTCTGAAGGGCAAAAAACTGAAGGATGCGGAAGGCGTAGCGCTGACTGCCGATGAGCTGGTCGGCATGATTGCCGCGCTGGAAAAGGCGCTGGAAGAACTACAGGGGCAAGGGACTGAAGAGGCCACTGCTAAAGCACAGGAAGTGCTGGCGCAGCTCGCAGACCTGAAAAAGCAACTGGAAGGCGCGACGAGTACACCAGCGCCGAATGATGAAGATCCCGGTGCTGGTGGTGGTGACGACAAGGACGCGAAAATCACCGCGCTGGAAACCGAAAACGCCGATCTGAAAGCGAAAGTTAAAACGCTGGAAGAAGAACTGGAGCAGCTGAAATCCGGCAATGAAACCAGCACCACACTGGCAGACGCGAAAGCCCGTTTCCCTAAAGTCAGCTTCAATGATGCCAAATCAGCGCGTGACGTGCGCGCCGCCGTACTCGTGAGCACTAAAGCATTTAACGATGCTGAGGTCAAAGCAATGACTGACAGCGAAGTCCGTGCAGCTTATGCAGCTATTCAGGCCACCTCGAAGCCACGCAGTGAAATCGGCGCTCATCTGTTTAACGACTCAGCGAATAAAGGCACCAAAACCGCAACTCAACGCCTTGGGGGTAAATAACTATGTCTTTTACTGACTGGGATGGTGCCGACGGCACTATTAAACCGGGTTCAATCAAACGTGCCTCCAGCTCAAACGACAAAGTCTGGGGTGAAGAGAATCTGACCGAAACGAAGTTGCTCTATGGCACGTTCGTAGCGGTCAACCCGGACGGTGGCGTGATGCCTCTCGCCGCTGGCCTGCGCATTCATGGGATTGTGGTGCGTGATATCTACGGTGACAGTGCACCGCACAACAAGCAGGTCAACGTTGGGCATTTTTCCCACGGTGACTGCGTCGGCGCGTTGACGGTCGATGACGCTGATTTTACTCGTGGCGCGGCGGCCTACATCGTGGCGACGGGTGCCGATGCCGGGAAGGTGACAACAGAAGCAGCCGGCAACATTGATTTGGGCTACTGGGCGGAAGATGTGAGCGCGGGTAATAACTGCGTGGCTATCACCCTGGGCTACGTACAGCAGGCAGCACAGTCAGCGGAAGGAGCATAACAAATGCCAATGGTATCAGCAGATTTTGAAGAAGTATTGCAGGAAGCGCTGACCGAACGTGACACGCAGTTGCAGGAAAAAGAACTGCCGGAGATCAACATCGGTGAAGCCCTTCCGGTTAAAGAAGGCCTGGATTTTTCTCTGGAATACGTGGATTTCGGTGTATCAGAGGTGGTCGGGTCGGTTAAAGACGGCATCATTGGTAACAAAACAAACAGCCTGAAAACCATTGATAGTGATATCGAATGGCTGAAAGCGCCTGTTGGACAGTGGGCTAAAGCTGCAACCTGGACTCAGCAGGAACTGGAGAAGATTGCTCGTCTGAACATCAACCTGCAGACCAAAAAGCAGGATGATCTGTATGCCAACGCCCTCGCAACAATCCAGTACGCGGGATACGTAGGCCATCGCGGAGTTAAAGGGCAGGAAGGGTTGCTGACAGGCGCGAAGGTTCAGGTTGTCATCGATGCTTCAGGCAAAACCATCGCCGAAATGACCTCTGATGGGTTCGTGAAACTGGTGCTGGATGCTTACAACGTGGCCTGGCGCAAATCCAGTTACCGTATTCAGCCGACGCATATCGCCATGGATGCCAGCGATTTTATGCTCGCCATGCAGAAGTTCGACCCTAACCCGATCGTTGTGGGTACTGATCTGCTGCCGATTGCGGCAATGGATCGCATTATGGCGGCGCTGCGTAAGGCTTCAGGCAATGAATCCTTCAACATCACGTTTGTTAAAGTCCCGAGCAACTACGCGGTCGGCATCAAGTCCGGTAAAACTCGCCTGGCGATTTATACCTACGACGAGGACTACGTGGAAATGGAAGTGCATATGCCGGAACTGCTGGCAGCACGACAGCGTGATCTGCTGACCTACGAGTGTGGTTATCGTTCTGCCTTCGGTGGTGCGATGTGGAAACAGCCGCAGTCCGCGGTGTATGTGGATTACAAATCCTCTCCGGCAGAGTAATCACAGGGGGTAGCATGGATTTCACCGTTCGTTACCCCGAGTTCGCCAGTGTTGCCCCTGCTCGCATAGAAGGGGCGCTACAGGATGCAGCAAACCAGATGAGCCGCAAGGTATGGAACAAGCTCTATGAACAAGGGCTCCATGCTTTAGCGGCGCATCTGCTGTATGCGGCTGGCGCGCTTACTCCCTCCGGAAGTAGCAATGGCAAGCCTGTCCAGACAATCACCAGTCGATCCGTTGCAGGCGTGTCTATTGGCTATTCAGCGCCCGATGCCGGGTTTGGGGCCGTTCACGATGGCTACGCGTCCAGCTCTTACGGACAAGAGTATCTGAGGCTGCGTAAGCTGGTGGGCGTGCATGTGCTGGCTATTAGGTAGTGAACTGGGAGTGATTTGCTATGACTCCGGAAGAGACGCTAAAACTTACCACCAAATACCTGAAGAACCTGGAGGCGATGAAAACGCATTACGTCGCCGTGGGTTTGCCTGCGGGCAAAGTGGGAAACGCAACCAATGATGATGGAACATCAATAATTGAGATTGGGGCGGCCCACGAATTCGGCGCTGAAATCGATCACCCTGGCGGCACCGGATATATGGCAATGGGTGGCAAGGCTACTTTCACAAAAAATAGCCTCATGGGGCCGGTTAGCGGCTTTACGGCAGCCCATACAATAACACTCCCTGAACGTTCTTTTCTCCGCGCTCCATTCACCCTCAAAAAATCAGAAATTAACCGGGCAATCGAAAAGGCCTGTGAAGCCGTAGGCTCCGGGAAAATGGATGCAACAACCGCGTTAAATCTGATAGGCGCCACCGCGCGGAATATCAGTGTGAAAGCCTTTGAAACGGGTGGTTATGGTACGTGGCCGGATATCACCGAGGCAACGAAAAAAGCCAAAGGCTCATCGGCGATCTTGATTGATAAAGGGCAGTTACGAGGGACTATCACATGGGAGGTTCGTAAGTGAGCGACTTATCAGAACTTGATATGAGCGACGCGCTAATCGGTTGGGAGCAGCCTTTAAAACTCAAAACCAGGACGGAAAAGACCGTGGATTTTGAGCCGACTGTAATCGTCACCAGCCAGGACATTTTGGCGGTGGTGCAAAGCGCGAACAAAGAGAATCTGACGCTGGATAGCCTGGACTGGTCGAAAGAGTATCTGCTGATTCACGCGCGGCTGAAAATTGAAACCGGCCAGTTCATCGAAAAGGGCGGGAAGGATTACAAAGTCGTGTCCCCGGCCGATTACATGGATTATGGATTCTGCGCCGTCATTGCCGAGGAAACCCGGCTCCCGCTACTGGTGCCAACGCCATGACACAACCCCACCTGAAAGCGGTCGCGCGTTTCGTTCGTGACCTTCTGGACTACGACGAGCAGCTGATCAAGTTCGACCGACGGAACGTGCAGGCGTCGGACTTCTCCACCAGTTATATCGTGGTCAACGGTTCGCTGCCTCAATCGGTTCTGGCTAGAGGCCAGCGCTTTAATGGTGAGGCTGAGGTGATGACTTATAGCGCCTCAGTGAGTCACGCGATTGTTCTTGAGTTCTACGGGGACGAAGCATACAGCAACGCTGAAAACTTCCTGATGTTGAGCTATAGCCAGGCGGCGAACGAACTGCGCCGAACTCATTCTCTCACCATCATGGCCGTCTCAAACATCATCGATGTGGGGCAACTCCTGGGGCAGTCCCACGGTAATCGTGTTCACCTGAGTTTCAATGTTCAGTATGCCCCTGCTCGGGACGTGCAGACGCTGCGCATCGATACGCCGCAGTTTCAATTTTTAGAGGACAAATAAATGTCGGCATCAATTAATAACGTCATTAATGTGACGCTTCTCGAAGAGGGGCGGGCGGCGGCGCGCGATAACATCAACGTCTGCGCAATTCTTACCAGCCAGACAGGGGTATTGAGCACCGCAGAGCGCTGGCGTTCTTACAAAAGCGCACCCGCTGTCGAACAGGACTGGGGGGCTTCTTCTGTCACGGCAGCTTTTGCAAATGTGTTTTTCGGGACCAGCCCTAACCCGGTATCCGCTGGCGGCACGCTGATTGTTGGTTACTGGAATGCTGCCGGGGAAACGCTGCCCGCGACCAGCGGTGTACTGGGTGGCGGTGAGATTTCTCAGGCAGTCGTACTGCCAGCGTTACGCGAGAAGTCTGACTGGTCATTCAGTATTGAGATTGACGGCACGAAGCACGATGTGGCCGCAATTAATGGCATGACGGCTGCGACACTGTCAGATGTCATTGCCCAAATCCAGGCGAAAATTACGCCAGATGTCGCATCGGTTGTTTTTGATGGTAGTCGTATAGTGATCACCAGCAAATCGACAGGAGCTAACTCTGTTGTTGGTTTTCCGAAAGCGATGGATGGCGGTTCTTTTATTGGCGATCTGCTGGCGGTTGCGGAAGGTTCCGGCGCTTCGCTGGTAAACGGTAGCGCATCAACTGAGATTTCACCTGAAACACAACTGGAGTCTCTCAGTAAACTTAAAGCACAGGTCAATGTAAAAGGCGCGACTTTCATCGACAAAATTCTCGATGTGCAGGTGCCATTGATCGCTTCATGGGCGAAAGCGAATGCGGTAATCGTGTATGAGACATTTACCGGTTCGGCAGCTCTGGAAGTTGCCCCGGATAACCCAGCATGGGCAGTAACACTCGCCAGCCAGAGTAATTTCCGCATGCTCTACAGCAAAGCAGGTAACAGGAAATTTGGTGTCAGCTATATGGCGCGCACGCATACCGTCAATTTCAACGGAGAGCGTACCGCAATCACGTTGCACCTCAAAACGATGAACGTGCCGGCTGAAAGTTATGAGCAGACGGAGATCGACAAGGCTAAGCGCGTAGGCCTTGATATCTACACCACGATTAAAGATGTTCCCTGCGTGCTGTCGAGCGGTTCCAATGATTTTGTGGACAACGTCTATAACCTGATGGCCTACGTTGACGCAGTGCAGACGGATTCCTTCAACCTCCTTAAAACCACGCCGACGAAAGTCCCACAAACCTATTATGGCGTTGATCAGTTAGAGGACTGTGTAGAGAAAACCACGCATGGGTTTGTGAAGGCCGGGGTGTTCAATCCGGGGACCTGGACGCTGCCTGACTTCTTCGGGGATCGGGATATGTTTCTGCGAAATATCGAGCAAAACGGGTATTACGTGCTGGCAGGTGACCTGAAAGACCAGTCAACTGCAGACAGGCAGGAACGCAAATCCCCGGTTGTTCAGGTTGCAGTAAAGAATGCTGGCGCTGTTCACAGTGCCGATATCATCATCAATTTCAATAAATAAGGAGCGGTGAATGTCTCAGATTGTTATCAGTGCAGATACCGCGACCACGGTTCTTAATGGGCGAATCATTACGGATATCGCAGCGGGGGACTACTTCACGTTGACGCCATCCAATCCGCTTACGAGCCGT
Organism: Citrobacter sp. wls716; assembly: GCF_005280975.1. NCBI lineage: Bacteria > Pseudomonadati > Pseudomonadota > Gammaproteobacteria > Enterobacterales > Enterobacteriaceae > Citrobacter > Citrobacter sp. wls716. The sequence goes on along the minus strand of NZ_SZWX01000037.1, from coordinate 8,962 downwards.
GCCAATAGTGCGAATAACGGCGTCACAATCTCCGGGCGTGTCGATGCCGGGGTGCATGTGATGGTGATACGCGTCCAGAAGTTTTCTAATGATGATATCTGGCTCAACCAGCAGCGTAACGCTGCGATTCCCGTTGTCTTTAATGGCTCAGTTAAAGAGTCGTTCGTGCGCGACGGCGCGGCACTGAAGGAAACCTACGATCTACAGGTCGGTTCTATCACCACTCAACCGACGCAAACCAAAAACAACCAGGACGTTAATGCACTGATGGAGTACACCATCGAGTTCCGTAACGTCGTGCGCAATGTATAAGGTATCCCCATGCCCATGAATAACGAAAAAGAACGGAAAGAAAAACAGCAGAAAGCCCTTGAGATGATCAAGGCGGTCTACGATGACGGTTTTGCTGAGATTAACGGCAACCGCTACGACTTTGCTGCGATGACGCATAAAAAACGCCGCAAGATTTTTGCATTCTTCACAGGCATTGCTTCTGAGTTATCGCGGGAGTCCCTGGAGTTTCTGGACTCAGAGCGATTCGAGGAAATTGAACGCCTGATGTTTGATTATGTTCTGTTTGACGGTGTGCAACTGTCCAAGCAGCAGGAACACTTCGAATCCTTCCCAGGTGATTACGTCATGCTAATCACAACAGCGCTACAGGTTATCAGCCTGCCTTTTATGGGCGGGAGCGATATGAACTCACGTTCAGAAGCTCCAGACGTTCAGAAATTTACGTTAAATCCTCGAACATAAGCGACGACATGAGCATGTATCTGGCGCTGTCAAAGGCCGGATACGGCCCCTATCACGAACTTGTCAGATTAGACACACCAGAGCTGTTTGACATGCTCGAGTTCGAGAATATCAGCGCAGACATTCAGCACTACGAGATGGAGAAGGCCCGGAATGGCGATAGTTAACGAACTTATTACCAAATTCGGTTTTATTGGTGATCTGGCACCACAGGAAACCTTCAACGCGAATCTGAAAGCATCCATTGGTCTGCTTGCCGGGCTTGGCGCAGCTATCGCCGGTTCGGCTGCTGGGGTTGCTGGCTGGGTGACGTCTATCAGTCAGTCTATTGATCCGCTGGTCCAGTTCTCCCGGGAAACGGGAGTGGCGATCGAGACTGTCCAGACTCTGGGCTATGCGGCGTCCGTAAATGGTTCAAGTGTTGATGCGTTGCAGGCTTCGCTCGGCGAGATGACAAAAAGAGTGGGGGAGTTCGTTTCCACCGGAGAGGGGGAAGCGAAAGACGTTGCGGAAAGGCTGGGTCTTCAGTTCAAGGATATGAACGGGCAGGTAAAAAACTCCGATGTGATATTTCGTGAACTGGCCGACAAACTGCACGGCATGAGCCAGGCAGAGAAGTTTTCTGTTCTGGATAAGATGGGTATCGACCGTTCCATGGTGCAGTTGTTATCCATGACGGGTGACGAAATATCTTCGTTGCAGGACAAGGCTGAGGCGCTTGGTGTTGTCACGCAAGACCAGGCCGATCAGTTTGCTGCCTATAACGATTCTCTTACCACGCTAGGGAAAGGCTTTGATGGTATCAAATTTCAGGTTGCCGTCGGATTTGTACCGGTGCTGAAAGACCTGGTGGATGGGTTTACAGACTTTCTCATTGCTAACAAGGATCTCATCAAGAACGGTCTGGCCCATCTTGGGGAAATTATCTTCTCCGTTATGGGTATGATCCGCCGCTTCCTGCCGATTGTCGCTGCTATCACTATCGCTTTCTCTGCCTGGTGGCTTGTCACTGGCGGGCTTGCAACGGCAATGGGCGTGCTGATGTCTCCAGTAGTCCTTATCACCGCAGCAATCCTGGGCGTTATCCTCGTCATAGATGATCTGTTAACGGCGATGGAAGGCGGCCAAAGCGTTATTGCTGATTTCTTTAAAGACACATGGGGGATCGATATCGTCCCCGGTTTGCTGGCGATTAAAGACGCGGTCATGGTGGTGGTCGATTACATCATCGATGTATTCAAACAGGGTGTTGAGAATATCAAACTGCTCTTTAGCGCGCTGAGTAAAGTGGTTACAGGCGATTTTCAGGGGGCGTGGGATGATGTTGTGAAATCTTTCACTGAAAGTGTCGCTCTGCTCAGAAAACCGTTTGATGAATTTATGCAGTGGGTAATGGGGCTGTTCGCAAACCTCGGTGAGACGATTAAAAACACGATCAACAATGCTGCTTCAAATGCCTGGAATGCCACGAAGTCTTTCTTCGGGTTCGGTGAGGATGAACAGCAGCAGGGTGTAACCGGCGGCGGTAATGGTGGCATTAGTCCTGATGGTATTCCTTACGGCATGAATTCTGCGGTGGGTATCGCTGGTGGTGGTATGACAAGCAATTCAAATGTCAGCCAGCAGAACACGATTCACATCAATACATCTGATCCAGTTGTAGCCGGGAATACCGCGGCAGATAGCCTGCAACAAAACATGAAGGATGCCAACCGGTTGAGTGGCAGAGGAGGGCGTTAATGGGAATTCTAGACGGCCTCATGCAGGCGCAATCTTCTGGCAAGGATACAGTTAAAAAGGTAGGGATCGGCGGGTTCTCAATGTTCGCTCGCGTGAGTGATTCGACTGATTACCCCTCTCAGGTTCCGGTAGACGTGCTGGAGGACGGTAGTAACGCGTCTGACGATATTATTAATGGCCCGCTGACGATAAAAATCAGCGGTGTTGTGGCCGATATCTATGTCGATGCAAAACCAAACTCTTCTTTTAGCCTGATGCCTGATTATTCGAAGTATGGCGAGGTGCTGGAGTATATCCCCGCAAAGACGCAGCAGCAGTTGCAGAAAATGAATGAGATTGCCGACCGCGCAGAGCAGGCCATCTTAAAGGCAAAACGCCTGGCTGATAAAGGCGCCGACCTGTTTGGGCTGGTGGGCAGCCCGTCTACTGGTGGCGCAAAAGGTATCAGAGAGCAATTCCTCGATTTTATTGAGGGTGTGTACTACGGCAAGCAACTTATTTCCGTGGAGGTAGATTATCGCACCCATGAAAATATGGCATTAAGCGGCCTGCTCATCAGCACTGACAATCAGACGATGGAAACTAAGTTTGAGGCCAGTTTTACAAAGATCACCTTCACGCAACTAACTACCGCACCGATAGAGCAGCACTTCAAATCGCCGTCGGCAGTCGCTAAATCAAAAACAGCGGGCGTTGCAAATAAGGGGGCGCAGACTCCGGCAGATAGTTCAAAAAGTGGTAGTGGAAAATCTAAATCAGTCTTTACCGCACTACTTGGGAGATAATATGAATCAGATCTCCAACATTACCGACGAGTCTATTCAGCGCCACATTCTGAACTTTGACCGTGGTGAGGCTGTCGTTATCCTTCGCCACCTGCCAACGGTTGAAATGTGGAAGATGCGCGTGGAATACAATGGCGATTATATTGATGGCGTAAAGTTGTCGCTGGGAACGTTGCATTTTCGACATAAAAACTGGCCGTTTGATATTGCGGTGCTTGCTACAGATAACACCGGTATAGATCCGTACCGCGCAGATGATTTCGCCAGCGGACGATGTGAGCTTTACATGGTAACACCGGAAGAAATGATTGAAATTCGCGGGGGAGACGTACCGTAATGGAAACTTTTTATCGTGACTATCGTCTGACGGTTGGGATCGGTAACCAGGCTGTGATTATTCAGCCACCGATAACTATTTCATTTAAAGCGCTTGAATCGGTAAGTAAAAAGTCTCTGGGTAAGTTGAGTGTGTCCATCAACGGTTTAAAGCCCTCCACGCGTCTGCAATTGCTCAAGTCTGAAGATGAAGAGAAGTACATCCCGGTAAGGCTGGAGGTTGGTTACGACGGCAAGCTGCGTCAGGTGTTTCAGGGTTCAGTTAAAAGTGGGGCAGTAAAGCGTGATGGTGCGATCCACATCGTCAGCTTGGAATGTGAAGACGGTGGTCACGACTATATCAACGCCTTCACATCGCGCACGGTACGCGGGAAAGATCAGGTTGTCGATTCTGTCTTGCAGGACATGCCGAACACGAAGAAAGGCTCTGTGACGAAGCAACAGGCACTCATCAGGCCGAAGGTTCTGGTAGGTAGCTCCAGTAAAATTCTTACCGATACCCTTGCGCCTGACGAGTCATTTTTCATCAAAGATGAGCGCGTCCATATCCTCAAAGCTAATGAGGTTACATCGGGTAACATTCCAGTCGTGAACGCGCGAAGCGGTCTGCTAAACACCCCGCAGGCCACGAAGATTAGCGCGCAGGATGACGGCGGTAAGAAAGCCAAAACTCCAACCAATGATCCTGATACTGATCCGGCAGGTAAAAAAGACACCGATTCGAGCACCTTAGCCAAGTCATCAAAAGGGCAAATAGTATTCGATACGAAACTGAATCCTATGCTGGTAATTGGAGGACTTTGTGCGATGGAGAGTGTCATGAACCCCGCGTTAAACGGGGTTTATAAGATATACCAGATTGAAACCAGTGGGCAGAACAACGGGCCTGCTTGGTATCAGAAGGTCGTCTGTCAGCCAGCAGGGAGCTACAGGGTAATTAAGTGACTATTTCATATCGAGGCAAATAGTTGCGACATAATCACCACCCGCAGAAAGAAATGACTCGACAAAGTCTTGATCCGGCCAATCTTCCTTTTCCATCATTTGTTTTTGTTCCTTGATGAAGTCTCGCTTTATCTTAGAACATGACTTTTTTTCTTTTAAGCCTTCACGAACTACCCCTCTCATTTGTTTTTCCATGGCTGGTAACTGAGACATGCCTTCATTTATTTTTTTCTGATTAGCATTAGTTGCCTGAAGTGCTTCGAGCATGGCGCTTTCAAACTTAGATTTCGCAATTTCTGCGTAAGGCCCAGCGATAGATGCTGTGGCAAATAACAATCCAGCAATGCAAATCAATTTTTTCATAATTCATCCCAGAGAAAAAATATGGTTGAAGAACTTCACGACACAATCGGCCTGGGTGTTGAATTCGCTCTGGCCGATGTTCATACCATTGTTGTCGCAAAAATAACGTCTGTAAATGACAAAACAATCAGTTGCGCCCCCGTTATCAATCGGGTTGTGAAGGGGAGCAGCAGGCAACTCCCAGAGTTCATCGAAGTACCCCCGGTAATTTTGCAAGGTGGTGATAGTTATATCGCAGAACCAATTGCGGCTGGTGACTATTGCCTCGTTCTAATATCTGAGCGTTGCTATGACGCCTGGTATGCTGGCAGCGACTTCGTTTCACCACTTGAAATGCGCATGCACGATTATTCAGATGGATTTGCTCTATGTGGGGTTAATCCACAGGCCGCCGCTATCGCTATTCCTAAGAAGAATCGGATGATGAAGGGGGATACTGACCATGAAGGTGATTTAAACCTCACAGGGAATATTACCCAGAAAGAGGGCAAGACGACTCTGGAAGAATGCGATGTTCTGAATGTACTTCAATATTCCCAGGTAAAGACAGGCGGCAAATCAGGTGTGTCTGGTTCATTTCGAAGCGATGACGGGAAAACAATCACAGTTACCAACGGTATCGTCACGGAGATCTCATGATTGTTTCAGCACTGGATAAAAATCACGACTGGGGATTTGGGCGCGGGCGAGCGAATTATATTACTGGCGGTGTAGCTATCGCACAGAAAGTGAAATGCCGGATTCTCTCGTTCAAAAACGATAACCCTCTCAACATGGATGACAACATCGACTGGCTTTACCTGTTATCAGAAAAAAACACCGAGCAGGAAATTTTGCGGGAGATCGAGCGTGTGACACTGGCGACGGACGGAGTTATGCGCATCACAGAACTGGCGATGGAGGTCAATAAAGCCACCCGGTTACAAAAAATCGAACTCAGCATTGAGACCGTCTATGACGAGCAGACGATCACCTTCCCAGTCAGCGGAGCGTTGAAAAATGGCACTACAGTTTAATGACAACGGTCTGGAGATAAATACATTCAGAGATTTGTTTCAGATGCTGAGTGATGGCTATAAAGGGATTTATGGGCAGGATATTGATTTAGACCAGGAGTCTCCAGACGGTCAACGTGTGGCAATCGAAGCTCAGGCTCGGGTAGATATTGAAGCCGCGCTGCAATGGCTTTATTCCCAAATGGACCCTGATTTTAATACGGGTGATATGCAGCAGATTATTGCCAAACTTCACGGTCTTTTCATGCGCCCTGGTTCACGTTCGCAACGTGACCTTAAAGTCACAACAGACAGGCCGTTACTTCTCTATAGCGGGTACAAGATACGGGACCAGGCCAATCAGGTCTGGGTTATCCGACAGGATGTGACCATTCCGGCGGGCGTCACAACTGCTACCTTTTTTGCTCAAAATTTTGGGAAGGTTACAGGACTGATCACCGATACCTTCACTCAACTCACACCAGAACCAGGGATTGTGAGCATTATCTCTGATTCAGAGGTTGTGGTGGGGCGTGATGAAGAGACGCCAGAAGAGTTCAGGCAGCGCCGGAATCGGTCTCTTGAGAATCCGGCAACAGGAAGCACTGGTGCTGTCTTCGCAAAAGTTGCCCAACTGACAGGCGTAATTGATCTAAATATTGGTGAGAACGACACGAAAATCGATGATCAAACTACGGGTATTCCGGCAAACTCTATATGGCTTGTCGTGGAAGGCGGTGCGATCTCAGAAATCGTGGAGGTCATGGTTAAACAGAAAGGTGGTGGCACGGGAACGAAAGGCAGTATAACCGGTCGCTACACCGAAACCCTGATTCGGCCTGACGGCACCTCATTTCCGATAGCCCATGAGCTTCAGCTTGATCGCCCCATCTACAAACCGCTTCATATCAGGCTTACTGCCCGCCGTAAGACTCAAAACGAACCGATAGATATCGATACCCTCAAAAAATCACTTATATCACGCACCATGCACATCGGTGAGTCTGTGGATGCCAACGAATTTTATGAGAATGGCTACGGTGTCGGGCGGGTGAATTTTGTGCTGACCAACCTGCAAATTAGCAGCAATGGAGTCGATTACACCGATGCTGAGCTTTCGCCGGGTTTTCAGGGAAAGTTCACTTTGGGTGTGGAAAATATAGACGTTAATGAGGTGCTCCAGTGAATGACGACATCATTAACCGCTACACACTAATGCTCATCAAGCAGTATTGGGAAAAGAAAAAAGCAAGGTCAGAGATACAGGCCATGCTCAGGCACTGGCAAATCATCGCCGATTTTATTCGTAACCCAGACAATTTTGATCTCGACCGTGTTACCGGATACCGGCTCGATGTGATTGGCCGGATAGTTGGGCTTCCCCGCAGCGTGCCGGATGTTATTGCCCGTGTATTTTTCGGGTTTGACGGACATCTGAATACTGCGGGCTTCGACAGTAAATCTAATGCGGCGTATGCCGGGGCACCTTTCTACAGCAAGTTTTCCCCGGCATATGGTGACTACCAACTGGCTGACAATGAATATCGCAGGTTCCTCCGGGTCAAAATTGCGCGAAACGCCGCAGGTGCAACGATAGCGTCAGACGATCGAGTCAGCCTACAGGATGTTATACAGACGGCATTCAACGGCGAAGCTTACGTGACCGACAGAAAAGACATGACACTTGCGCTGAACGTTTCGCCGCAGGTATCAGTTGAAGAGTTACGCTTGATTGTGAAGCTTGGCTTGCTGCCAAAACCTGCAGGCGTTCGATACGATTATTTTTATCAGGTGACTCCAGGTCTGACATTCGGTTTCTCGCGAAACCCCTCGGCCAGAGGCTTCGCCAGCAAATTCAATACCGCCTACCAGGGCGGTTTTTTTTCGAGGAAAATCCATGTCTAAGATTGCACGATACCAGGGAAATGTTCGGGCTTTTGCCTCTGATGCTCAGGGGCTGGAAAGAACTGTGTTTGGTGAAACAAATCAGGCAGATGATCTGACCTCGCAGATCACGGCATCTTTCCTGCGCGGATGGGGCATTGTTGGCGCTTCCGAGCACCCCTCGCTTGAGGACTTCAATGCGGCAATGTATGCAATGAGTCAGTTTATTGCGTATCAGCACCAGATGGGGATTCCAGAGTGGCATGCTGAGCAGGAATATCATCTCGGTTCAATCTGCACACATAACGGTGAATCTTATCAGTCCTTACAAAATGCCAATGTTGGTAGCCAGCCGCCATCCGCGAAATGGACTCCTGTCTTAACTTCAAAAAACGGTCTCGCAAACCTTGGTTTGGTAATAACGTCTGGCCCTACGTATCTGACCGCGAAAATCGGGGCATTCATCGTCATGGTTGGTAACTGCAGTAAGGACACCACACCAGAGGGTAATTTGAACGTTGTGTTTCCGTTTGCATTCCCTGATACCGTTTTTTATCTGAATATCACGCAGGCGAATGCGAGTTATGCGGCAGATACTGACCCTCTCATATTTTCTCCGTATCCATCCGGCCCTGGACCTGTAACTGCGTTAGGTGCAGCAGTGCGAAATTCAAAAACAGGCGCATCACAACCCAATAAATTTGTGAACGCACGATATATTGCAGTGGGGAAAGCATGAAGATATTTTACAGTGCAGAACATAACGGTTTTTTTTCGGATGCAATTGTATACAACCCGACGCCCGTGGATTTAGTTGAGGTTTCACAGGAAGTGCATGAAGAATTTATGTTGGGCCGCGACGGGAAAATCATGCAGCCCGGCGCTGATGGTCTGCCATCCTGGGCCGATACTCCACCACTGAGCCAGGAACAATTGATTCAGATTGCTGAGACTGAGCGCCAGAGGCTGCTTGCTAAGGCAGACGCGGTAATGCTCGACTGGCGAACAGAGTTGATGCTGGGTGAAATCAGCGACGCCAACAGAGCTAAACTGTCGGCGTGGATGGCTTATAAAAACGAGATTAAGGCGGTTGATGTGACAACCGACCCTGAGCATGTTAACTGGCCTGTTCCCCCGGAGGCGTAGGCCAGACAGGTT